>JALWRB010000430.1 GCA_027077875.1 Candidatus Heimdallarchaeota archaeon | reverse complement strand
CTTAATTATATCCACCCAAAGCATCTCAAATAGGGACAATGTCCCTGCGAGCGATTAGTTCAGTCTGGAAGAATGTCCGCCTGCGGTATGAAACCTAGGTTTTATGAAGAAAGCGGAAGGTCGAGGGTTCAAATCCCCCATCGCTCATTGTTTGATTCACGGTCTCAAAAGGGCATTCTGAGCAAAATTGGAATGATGAGCCAACTGGGAATTGAACCCAGATCTCGGGTTAACTCCGAACGACTCACCGGAGACCCGTATACTTCCATTGTACTATTGGCCCGTTGTGGATATCTCCACTGATTATGCTCAGTTCTGGATTTTTATAAACTCTCGCCTAGGGTGTTAGTGGTAATATCTGATCGAAGATGAAGTCTATGTTCTGGGCAAATTTTGCGGAGGTCTCTACGTAGAGGTTGTCCACCTTAACGACGGATTCTACTCTCTTCCTGATCTTGCTCTTCTGCTGTTCCGTGACGAGGTCCTGCTTGTTTGCGATGACGATGAGTTTTGGGTCTGTCTTAGTGTTGCACACAACTTCATCCCACCATTTGCTGAAGCTGTGGAGTGTTTCAGGTCTTGACAGGTCGAACACGAAGAGGATGTGTGTTGTCCCTGCGTAGTATGCTTCCCTGATCTTTCTGAACCCGGGTTGTCCTCCCACGTCCCATATCTGAGTTGTGACATTGTCTTTTCTGTGTACTGAGAACTCCACTCCGAGGGTCATATAATAGTTCTCCCTGAACTGATCACCTAGGTATCTTCTTCTGAGGGAGGTCTTCCCTACGCGAGGATCACCGACCAAGACGATCTTCTGCTGTACTTTCATCTCATAGGTAGGTATAATCTGAGCAGATAAACTCCTTAATCTTGATCGATCCGTATCCGATAATGTCTAATATCATGTGGTCGTATGTGGTTCAGTGAAGCGAATCCGAATACGCCTGTTGAATGTCTCGCGACTTCGTCGAGGGGTCTCTCCGGTTATTGCCACCGTCTTTCTCATTGGGCTATTCGTGGCTGCAATCGGAGCTGTACTGACGATTATCTACCCGAATCTTCAGACCATCGATGACCAGATCCAGATCAACAGTACGTCCAGTCACCTTCAGACGCTGGACGATGGATTGCGCGCGCTGCTGGTTCAGTCCTCGGGTACTGAGAAGCTGATCAAGCTGAGGGCGGAGAGCTCGACGATCATCGGTGACAACGTGTCGACGATGACGATCATCCCGTTCATGAACGGTACTGATATGAGCAGCTTTGTGACGTCGATCACCTTTCCACGTATAGTTATCACGAATCCCTTGGCTTCTGATTTGTACAGTCCATTCGAGCACCAGTACCTTCGAGGTACAGCTAATCAAGACTTCTTCAGTCTCAATGAGACGACGATAAGGGACACGCCATGGTCAATCCTTAACGTCTCCCGTCCTTCCGACAAACCAATTTTGAACAGCTCACTCTCGTACCGGATGATGGTGAAGAATGAGTTCCAGTCTGGGAATTCTATCGTCACGACACTCACCTACGTCAATTTCAATTTCGTGGGGGCTCTGTTCAAGACGATCGCCACTTCCAATATTAAATTCCAGTACAATGGTGTTATCGAGTCCCCGATCTTCACACGGCTCTATAACACGAATGCTGGCAATATCAAGTTGTCACTCTCAACGAAGCTCGCCGGAAATAACGCGTTTGTCGAGGTTCCACTGCAGTTCGCGGGAAGTTCTTTCTATTGGACGCTAAATTTGAGGTACTATGACGTCAATGTCTCGTTCGAGTAATCGATCAATTAGGTATTTTAAATAAAGTAATGAATCTCTAGGTGATTTCTATTCCAAATGCTTAATAGGCCCAAAAGTCAGATAATAGTATAAGATGAGAATCCGTCGAGCAATCAGTCCAGTTATATCTACCATCTTCATGATTGCGTTAATTGTTGCCAGCTCTTCTGCGGTGATGGTTTTCCTGCAATACTCGGAGAGTGCTTCCTCCGTGACCACGGAAGATGGTCCTGCACAGGGTCAAGATACAACTACTGCAAATTCACAGTCTGTGTCTTTTGAGGTTGCGAAATTCGCAAAGAACCTCAATGATACTTACTATTCAAGCATCGAGCTTAAGATAGATTATGCCGGTCCAGATGCTTACATTCTAGTCTACGACGTCGATATTTATGTCGATGGCATCAGACTCGACGACTATGCTGAGTGGGTAATTGTCGACTCTGCTGCGGAGTACACTTCGTCCGGTGGGAAGTTCACCGGGTATAAGCAACTGGCTAACACATCAATCGTCTACAAGGTTAACCTTACCGACTCCAGCAATACCTTGGCACGTCTACCTCTGAACACTGGTTTTACGTACACTGTCGCTTTGGGTGATGTAAATGGAGAGATCGTTGAGGTGCTTACAGAGACACACATCTCTGTGAATATCTACAGCCCAGTTGTCTACAACATCTCTGTACTTCACTATAAGCAGGACATCAATGATCCTAATTCGATGCTTGCTACAATCATCAATATGATCAAGGAGCTCAATGGATCAAACAAGCTGTACTACCGTCTGAACAATCTGACCAATGTGTATGATACCAGCAAGAACTTCAATGGAACTGCCATAGCCGAGTGGTCGGATCTTGTCATCAACGCAGAGTGGGCAGTGAGCACTAATGCAGCAGCAGAGATGATGAAGATATATCTCTCTGGAAAGCCGATGCTGATGATTGGTAGACTTATTGAGCTCTATAAGGACGACAATGTTGATAACTCGACAACTCAGAGCATCACTGGTGTCTGGTACACTCCACACACGAAGAAGTACAAGACCAAGAAGTACTACCTCACCGGTAACTACACTTGGGCCAAGACCAGTGATTACCTTCTTCAGTCTCTTCAGGGCTCGATTACTATAAATAATGATCAGGATTACCTCCGATCTATTGGGAAATATGACGATTCAACTAATCAGACGACCTCTTATGGTGTTACTGAATATCAGGTCTACAAGAGAGCCAAGCGATCCAAGCCCCCAGAGAGTAAGTGGTCTGGAAACGGATCACTCGTGGTGTCTAAGGCAGCAAACGTCACTGCATCCAACATCACTCTTGGTGAGGTGATTACTGTTCCAGTTGATGATAGGATATTCGATGGTGCAGAGCGTGACATTCTAGTGAGGAATGCGGTTCTTTCCTTGCTGGTGGAGACCAACCGACTGGATCCAGTAGGGAAACTCTCCGTCATCGCTAACAAGTTGACTGATATAACTGTCCCAACAAAGAAGAAGGGAAATACTTACTGGTCGTTGCAGGTCTCTTTCCAAGTCTTGGACGCTGATGTACCTACGACTGGACTGAGCCTAGTCTACAACCTTCCTGATAAGTATAAGTACAAAAACTCGAACCCTGTCCTCTACATAAGCAGGTCAACGGGCTCCACAGTTAGTCAAACATTCTCAGTAGTAAGCAGAACCATTACAGTTGATCTCTCAACTTCACTAACAGGAAACCTCAAGCAGGGTGAGATAGTTACTCTTCTCTTCACCGGATTCGGAGAGAAGGTCAAAGACAAGAAGAAATGCTACGACTGGACAGTTACCCTTGATTACCAGTTGTTCGATCTTACTTCCCAAGTAGCGGAACAGACCTCACAGATGAGAATCCCTAGTCGGAAGTATCCGTCGTATCTCTGCTAAAATCCTCTACACCTGATAACAAAGTTGAAATTTCATCGTGAGAAATACTCTACATGGCCAAGATCAGGGTTCTGTTCCTCGTTATTTTACTCATCCCACTAAGTCCTTATCCCGTTGTTAGTTCCTTGGAGCGGGAAACGGTTTTTGACGATGCACTATCATTCTACCAGAGTCTGGTAGGTACTGACTGGAAAGATTACCGTAATCCTGGTGATGATCAACTTTACTACTCGGTGGCAGGAGGTATAGCTGGACTGGGCATGGAGTTAATCAGGACGAATGGTACTCTTTCCTTGGTGGAGCAGATCGCGGATGACTTGCTAAGTTTCGCAATGGTCAATAATGCGACCCATGCAATCTGGAGTGTAAGCGACAATACCTCTGAGGTTGACTTGGGATATGACTTCGGACTGTCAGGTATCGCTGCATTCTACTCGAATCTTGCTTTGGTCACACAGAACTCGACGTATACATCTATTGCGTACCGGATTTACTCCTCCGTGATGGACCTCTCCACGGTAGGCACGAAGATATCGTGGGAGAGTAACCTTACATACCTCGATGGAAACTTTTGGTATGCGTTCGACTACTTCACCAACCAGATGGATCAGGCGACCTATACGGGTAGGGCTTTTGGTCCCGTGGGTCTTGGGTTTTCGATCCTTGACTATGCGGAGGCCCCGGGTGCCAATCTGACCTTTGCACAGGAAGTACTGGATCTTGTCAACTCTTTTCTGTCGGAAAGCAGTATCGATATGGAGGGATATTCAGTTCTACCTATTACCGTCGGCAACAACGTTGTCTCTAATTCCAGAGCTTTAGGGATATCCGGCATCGGTGAGTACTATTTCAAATACCTCCAGTTCAACAACGACAGTTTGATCCAGTCCAGACTTGATGAGTTGATATCGTGGCTACTTGATGGGGAGAACTACTTAGGAAACCTCTATGACGGAGCGATTGATCTGGATTCGTACTGGACGGGGCTCGAACTTGGTATCAGCGGGAATCTGCGCTTCCTCTCTCTCATATACGATTCACTCAACAGTACCCAGCAGGGGAAGGTACTGAATCTGTGGAATCTCATATCACTGCTCCGGAAAGGAATAGAGGGTGGACTGGGCTTCCCCGAATATGTGGACAACGGGCAGAAGATTGATTTTACATCGTCCAAGGCCTATGGTACTGCAGGTATTGTCGAGACCCTTCTTGGCTTCGAGCAGTTGGTCAATCAGACCAAGGAGCTCAATCGATTAGACCTCTACAGAAGTTCGATCCTCAATTCCATTGCTAATTTCTCTGCGGGTCTCTACTATCCGGTTGTCAACGACTACGGGCACGGAGCTGCAGTTGGTCTTGCTGGCGTTCTGTACCTCTTCACGATATCTGCTCTTCCACTAGTGACGGTCTCTGTATCATCGGTCAGCTTCGGTGAGGTTAAGATCGGTGAGACGTCCTCGGAGACCGTGGTGGTTACTAATGTTGGATTCAGCAAGGCGAGTATAATTGTCAACGGTACTAACGATGAGTTCTCGACCAACTTGACGGATTTCACTATCGATGCAGGGAAGTCAGTTCCGTTGAATATTATCTTCACTCCACAGAACGAGACTGCACTTACAGACGTGATCTTCCTCCTTGTGAATAATGCCTCCTCCATAGGAATCCAAGTCAGCGGACAGGGTATTGATTCTCCATCGATTACCTCTCTTGGCTTGGGTGCAGGATCTGTCATCGAGGGTACAGTGGATCTCGCCTTCAATATTACAGACAGCTCCCTCATCAAGGAGGTAAAGCTTGAGGTCCTCGATGAGAACGGTGTAAGTGTCCTATCTACAACTCTCGACTCTACCACCTCCACCTACATCTACACATGGGACACTAAGACCGTTGACAACGCGAATTATACCATAGTGGTTACAGCGGTGGATATTCACGATCGTATCGGAGAACTGAGGATAGACGTCGAGGTGGTCAATCCAGTGACCAAACCCACTGACTTCCTCTCCTCAGAAGTTTTCATCTATGGTCTGGTAGGTGCCATTGTGATCTTAGCAGTGATTGGTACAATGCAGACAGTCAGCACGATGAGAAAGAGCAAGGTGACGGAGGATTAGAGATCATCGACTTTTGGATGTCCAATTAGGGTTAGTTTTCCTTTCCCCTTGATGTAGAGAACGGGCACATCCACCTCTTTGCACCTGTGGAGCAGAATTCTATCGAAGGTTAGGACAACTCCCCCTTCCCTCCTTGCTGTCTTTAGGAGTGCTATGTCTGTTCCAGCATACTCTCGCTCGTCCTCGTATAACTCGTAGCGGTCGAGGAGCTGTAGGGCAAGCTTAGCCAACCTCTTGGTCTTCCCAGGTGCCTCGGTCGCCTCGAAGAGCTCCTCCAGAACTAGCTGGTGGATGAGGATCTGGTAACGCTTTGTGATGAATTTCTCTATCTGCGTATCGAGCGATACCTTCCATTCAATGCTGTGAATCAGGACATTAGTGTCTATGAAGATCTTGATCATCCAACGACTTCACCGTAGCCGATGAGTCTCCATCTCTTCTGAACTCTCCGAGAGATGGCAATTTTGACGTCGGGATCGAGAGCGACTACTCCGCTGAGTTTGAGTTCAGCGATACCCTTGCCAAGGTCGGTGACTACTCCTGTCATTGGTGCTGTACCAATAGTGAGGAGTAAAGCTTCCTTGGAGGCGATAGGCTTGACCTCGAGTTCCTCGTCACTACCGACCACCTTGTCGAAGAGGGTGTACTTGAGTTTGATTTCGCTCACCACCTCTACCGGGTTGTCAGGATCGGTAATGATACAACCACTGAGATTGTCACTTCGTGTCATGGATGGGTCGATGGTAGTCTGGATTGCTACGAGACCACCGGGGGTTGCATTGTCAGAATCGGTTGTAGCACCGACCCTGATACTCACGACCTCGGTGACAGTGGGGATGCGTTCTACCTGCTTGCCCGATTTCTTCTTCAGACCCGGGAGGATTAGAACCTTGTCCCCGACTTTCACCTTACCGGATTTTATAGAACCTCCAAAAACCCCTCCTCGGAGTTGCATGGGCTCTGTCCCTGGTCTGTTGATGTCGAATGATCTGGCTGCAAACATACGCAGAGAAGCCTTCTCATCCCGTTCAGGGTTGGGGATAAAGTTCTGGATGGCCGAGAGGAGGAGGTCCATGTTGATTCCGTGGATCGCACTCATGGGGATGATTGGTGCTCCCTCCGCGATGGTTCCCTTGAGGAACTCCGTGATCTGTCTCGCATTCTCCTTGACTTGTTCAGGATCGACGAGTTCGACCTTGTTCTGGACGATGATTACATTCCTGATCCCAAGGGCGGTGATTGCGGCGAGATGCTCTCTCGTCTGGGGTTGGGGGACGCTCTTGTTCGCACCGATCACGAGGATCACTCCGTCCATGATTGCTGCGCCCGAGAGCATGACCTGCATGAGGATCTCGTGTCCTGGTGCGTCGACGAAGGAAACCCTTCTATTAAGCTCGGTCTCTGCTCCACAATGGACACAAGTCGAGCTGATGCCCCACTTGTCGGGCTCATCACACTCGGGGCACTCGTAGATGTCCGCGTCTGCATAACCTAGTCTGATGGTAATACCTCTCTTGACCTCTTCGGAGTGGCTGTCTGGAAATACCCCTGTAAGTGCTTGAACGAGTGTTGATTTGCCCTCGTCCACATGCCCTGCAGTTCCGATGTTAACACTGGGGTGAATCGTCTTTATATCCACCTTCTTGGTCGTTGACTTCTTCGCAGTGGACTTCTTGGCAGTAGTCTTCTTCTCAGTTGTCTTCTTGGTCGTTGACTTCTTCGCAGTGGACTTCTTGGTGGTTGTCTTCTTCTCAGTTGTCTTCTTGGTCGTTGACTTCTTCGCCGTGGACTTCTTGGTGGTTGTCTTCTTCTCAGTTGTCTTCTTGGTCGCGGATTTCTTGGCAGTCGCCTTCTTCTTGGTGGTTGCCTTCTCCTCCGACTTTGTTTCTGTTTTCTTCGCTGTGGATTTTCTCGCAGTCGACTTTCTTTTCTTTACGGGTGTTTTCTCTTCTTTCTTTGCTATTTTAAATCACTTCCTTGACTCCGAGATGAAGGGTCTGTCTTACTCTGAGAGAGGTTTGCTACCTTCTTTGACCACGACACAGTTCAGCTGTGCGACATCGTCTTGAATTTCGTTTCCTCGTAGTCTCTTGCGCTTCCGCTCTCCTTTTTTCCTCGGTTTGTAGCCAACTCCCTTGCTCAGCAGGGGCTTGTAGTGGAGGTTACCCTCGAAGTCGGGGCGCAGGGGGAAGCCGTTCTTATCGGTTCCTCCAGTGATCTTGAATACGTATCCATCGTAGTCCTCTCCAATGAGACTACCCTCGAACTCGTCACCTATAACGTAACCGTACAGAGGTGCCTGAGCCTCATCTTGGAGGAGGATCTTCTCGGTTTTACCGGATTTGGTCCCGATGTTGATAACCATCTTAGTAACTTGTTTCTTTGCCATGTGTCTCAGACCTCGTTATCTCTAACTTATACTTCTCAACTTATCTAGCGTATTAAAATTGTAGTTTTAGTTCGCGCGTAACACCTCTTGTCTCCACTCGAAATCTAACACAAGGAATTTAATAGACATATATTCACTTAGTTTGTCGATATTACTCAGGGAGCCCTATCTATGTATTACATCTCATCTATAACCGATACACTTCGCGTACCACCTGATAGATTCGATCAGAACCTCAGTTCAATAC
This sequence comes from Candidatus Heimdallarchaeota archaeon, assembly GCA_027077875.1. GTDB lineage: Archaea > Asgardarchaeota > Heimdallarchaeia > Heimdallarchaeales > Kariarchaeaceae > S139-21. Next base: position 3,626 of record JALWRB010000430.1, on the reverse strand, counting down.
TTCTTGACTTGGCGAGAGACAGCCTAGAGGGGAAGATCTTTCCCGAGTTGGGATACATCGTCTCTGTCATGGAGGCCGAGGAGATTGGGAAGGGCAAGCTGATCCCCCAAGACGGTGGTGCCTTCTATCCCTGCAACTTCAAAGTACTGAGCTATAAGCCAGAGAGGGGAGAGATCGTCGAGGGCAAGGTGAACGACATCACCAGCTTCGGGATCTTCATCCAGGTCTCCACTATCCAGCCCCTGTGCCACATCTCTCAGGTGGGCAACGACCACTTTAGGTACGATGACTCCGCCAATAGGTTGATAGGTAAGGACACTGGTGCCACCGTTGATGTCGGTGAGATGGTCAGGGGTAGGATCATCGTTGTAGGTGTGCAGAAGAAGGCCATCCGTGTCGGAATAACGATGCGACAAGCCGGGCTAGGTACCCAAGCATGGATAGATGAATGGAAAGAATCTTTAATTGAGAAGAGACAGGAATAGAATAGTGCTAGATACTACCAAGCAGCGCCAACTCGCACAGATCATTCCACGGGGTATGGAAGGTGACCCCGTCATCGAGGAGTACAGGGTGAGGTACGACAAGCAGCGCGAGACGATCTCCGGTCTCAATCGAACTGCGAGCAATCCCTCCTCGTACAAGGGTGATCCAGCGATACTCCTTGATCTGATCCTTGAAGGAGGGAGGGGCGGTGTGGCAGATTTAAGACAGGAGTTCCTCTTCAAGGGGAACTGGCTTCCAGAATCCCACCAGAGGGTTATCGTACTCATCGAGCAGATGGACTACTGGAAGATGAGTACCGTTCCGTCACTGGAGTCCGCCCGTGAAATAATGCGGACCTACATGCAGCTTGGAGACAGGCTCATCTCCTTGGCACAGAAGCTTGTGGATCTTGGGGTCTCCGTCTTCGTCCACCATCCCCTTGGGGACTTCGACGAGTACCACCAACTCCTTCTGCCTCCTCATGCCCACCACGCAGGTCTGGGTGAGCAGGGGAGAACAGGATTGTTCATCGACTATGAGCTGGGTCCCCTCGTCCGGGTGGGTGGTATCTCAACCGATATCTCCATCCCAAGTGGTAAACCAAAGGACAGGGGGATAACCGAGTTCTGCAAGAAGTGCGTCTACTGCGTCAATAACTGCCCCGTCAGCGCCCTCCCCTCATTGACCAAATTGCAAAGCTTGGTAGAGGGCGTAGAGATTGAGTTCAAGGTAAATGGAGACCGTTGTATCAAGTACTTCTCTAATCACTACGGCTGCGGGATGTGTATGTTCCACTGTGTCCTCGCCAAACCCACCAAGGAGGAAATTACCAAGAGGGTGGAGAGGATAGAGACTTGGTACACCACATGGGAGATTCCGGGTCTGTTGAATGAAGAGAAGATGAATTATGTAAAAAGGGTTAGAGAACAATCTACTTCTTGAATTCGGTGTGTCCGCAGTGTCCGCAGGTGAATCTGTCCTTGTGCTCGCCCATGAAGTACCCGGGGCCGCACTCAGGGCAGGACTTCATCTTGCGTGTGACTGTATTGTCATCCACGACTTTGATGTACTTGTTCTCTGTCACTCGTCGTCTCCTCCAGCTGTATTCCTCTTGATGATGTGCGCTGCCTCAACCTTGTCCCTTATCTCGACGGACGGGTAGATGTAGGCGTGACCAGTCGAAACCTGCCGACCGAACTTCCCCTCGATCTTCCTGATAATGGTTCTCTCCGCGTCTGCGTTGAGCAGGGCAGCGAGTTTGCTCTGGACGGCAAGCCTTGCAGGTGTGCTCTCACCATCGTAGTGTAACTCGAAGGTTATCTCCTCTCTGTCGAGAAGTGGGTTTTCCTTTCTTTCAAGTATCTCGATGTTCATCTGAAACTGTCTCCATTCTGTCGATGATGCTCTCTATTAAAAATCTCTTTGATAGATTTCTCGTCAGCACAACCGCACCCTTGTTCGGCTGTCCGTAAATGACCGAGTAGTCCCTATCACCCAGTTCAACGATGACAGGGAGAACCAGTAGATCCTCTTCCCCGTCGACGATGAGGTGGATCCTGCTCTGCGGTGTGAGCCCCTCGACGATGTAGCGGATCGTTCCCCAGGCCTCCTCAGAGACCTCTGCCGCAGGACTGGTAGTGATGATCTCCTCGTAGCGTGTGTCCTCTACCTTCTGCTCTAACTCCGCCCTCTTGGTCATTCCATCCGTGATCATGAGCTGGGGTTGCACCCCGTTCACGAGAAGCATGCTACTTACGACATCACCTACTGTGACGACGAGACCACTGCTTTGTGCCAACCTCTTCGCAAGCACAGGTCCGACCTGCTGCGCTGTGCCCTCTATCAATTCACCTAGTGGCTCTGCCAGCTCTGACCGCAGTTCTACAGGAAGTCTGAGGTGTCGTATCTCCATGGTGCTTACCTGATCTTCAGGGCGAATTCACCGGTCTCTGTAATACCAAGTTTGACGGCAATCTCGCTGTTCTCGGGGTCTATCACAACCACAATTCCTGACCAGTCCTCGGTGAGGTCGATACTGTTGCACCTCTCGCACCTTGGATTGGACTTGTCTGACTGGATTGCTCGGCATTTTCTGCAGGCTTTCATCTAGTCTCACATCCCCCGCTTGTGATTTAAATTTTTTAGTGGGAGACAACGTGCAAACTTTTTTGTTGTGGGATGCAGGAAAATTTTCTAATATCTCCGAACCCCTCCTCAATCAATGACCAACGAAGAAGGTTTGACATTGGAATACATTCAGAAGGAGGAGAAGTGGACGAGCCCGAACTACACCCCTATACGTGTGGTGCTCTCGAAGGGTGAGGGAGTCTACGTCTGGGACGTCGAGGGCAAACGTTACCTCGACTGCCTTTCCGCGTACTCCGCAGTGAATCAGGGACACCAACACCCCAAAATCGTAGCCGCGGCCAAGGACCAGTTGGAGACCCTGACTCTCACCTCCCGCGCATTCTTCAACGACCAGTTGGGGGAGTTCATGAAGACCTTGTGTGAGTTCGCAGGATACGAGATGGCCTGCCCTATGAACACAGGTGCTGAGGCGGTTGAGACGGCTATCAAGGTTGCACGGAGGTGGGGATACTGGCACAAGAAGGTCGAGAAGGACAAGGCAGAGATCATCGTCTGCGAGAACAACTTCCACGGAAGGACGACAACCATCGTCGGCTTCAGCTCGGACCCTGATACCTACGGTGACTTCGGGCCCGCTACGCCTGGTTTCAAGAAGATCCCGTTCGGTGATGCAACAGCGCTCAAGGAGGCGATCACCCCCAACACCGTCGCGTTCCTCGTCGAACCAATACAGGGAGAGGCCGGAGTCATAGTACCCCCCGAGAACTATCTCAATGAGGTCTATGAGATCTGCAAGGCAAACAATGTCCTACTCATCGCCGACGAGATCCAGACTGGCTTCTCAAGGACAGGTAGGGACTTCTGCTTTCAGCACTTCGGGATCAAACCCGACCTCGTCTGTGTGGGTAAGGCACTCGGTGGCGGGATCATGCCCATCTCTGGAGTTCTCGGGTCCAAGGAGATCCTCAGCGTTCTGACCAGTGGATCCCACGGTTCGACCTTCGGGGGGAACCCACTGGCCTCCCGGATCGCAGTTGCTGCCATCGAGGTCA
>JALWRB010000429.1 GCA_027077875.1 Candidatus Heimdallarchaeota archaeon | reverse complement strand
TACCCTACCCAATGATCCTCGACTTGGTCAAGGGAGACGTCGGAGAGGGCATGTCGATAGATTACTTCCATTTCCACAAAGAAACTATAGAGGAGGGAGTGCTCAACAGTCTTCTTTCCAAATTGCAGGCTACAGAGTATAGCTATTACCATGTAGACCAATCCTCAATGGACGCAGGCAACATGGTCTTCCTCGACAACGACTTGACCTCCGTCCTTGAGAGGATTAAAGCAGGGATGAAATGTGTATTTAGCGAGGAGTACGTCATGTACTCAGCAGGAACTGCAACAGGGAGAAAGAAGGTTTACGTCGTCTCTGAGGATTTCGCGGAACAACTGGGTCTGGAGAAGGACCTCTTGAGAAAGATGGTAGACACTCGGTCAATAAAGAGCAAGAACGACATCCAGTACAAGCTCCTAATCACACCCTACAGGTTACGACAAGACTCCACTACAGAACTTGTTCCAGAGTCCGATCTCCAACAGCAGTACCCAAATATATACAACTACCTCCTGTCCCATAAAGAAGAGCTGTCGGAGAGAACCTGTATAAAGAAGAATGATCTATGGTACAGGTTCCATGAACATCCGAATCTTATGAGGTTCAACTCACCAAAAATCTTCACGCCAGACATCTATCAGAGGACAGCTTTCCTCCTTGATGAAGAGGGAGAGTTCCATCCAGATCACAGTGTCTACTGGATGCTTGCAGAATCTACAAGTAAACTGAGGGTCCTCCAGAAGCTTCTGAACTCTGACTTCTACGACACCCTGATCAAGATCAGGGCGAAGAATCAGAAGAATGGGTATTACAGATTCCAGTCCCAGTTCATCAAAGACCTCCCCTACCCAAACCTAAGTGACTCTGAAATTCTCGAGGCAGAGGACATCATGGAGTTACTGTTGGACACATTCGGGATTACATGGGATGAGTTTCAGCTTTTCAGAAATACGATCTGACCTATCTTGTCGAAATATTTTCTAGATGAGTTTGGTAGCTCATGAAGAAATATTCAGGGAGGAGCTCTGTTTCTGGAGAGGAGTACGGAATTGTTTCAGTGAAATGCAAAAGTAACTACCTAGGCGAGGTGCTTGAATGCGATTACCCTGAGAAGCTCGGATGCATCGTCAATCGTGTTTGCGCTCTTCTCCAGCGAATCGATAACATCCTTGAGGATCATGATTTCGAAGGGATCAAGTCTATCAGAGAGCTCCTTCAGATTCGTCCAGAGGATACGGTAGATCTCATCCAGTACTTCCTCAATGACCGATACTTGGTAGGATCTGAAGACGGATATGGATATCCCTACCGACAGGTATCCCAGTGCCTCATGCAGAGACTCCACGAGGACGTCGAGGATCTTTAGGTACTTCTGGATGTTCCCGAAGATCAACTGGGGAGGAGGTGATGACAGCATGTCCAGCTTTCTCATCGAACGGATGACGTGCCCGGCCGCCTTGTCCACCCTTGTGCAGAAGCGGAGGATGTCGTAGGAGTCGATAAGCGGGAATGAGCCTGCATAGGTTTCCTTGGTCAGATAGTCGAGATAATCGTCTGCCTTCCGTTCGTATACCTTAGCTTCCCTCACCGTTGCCTGTATATCCAGATCCTCGTACACGGTGAAAGAGACATCTTTCTCAATGGTGTCGAAGACCTTCTTGACATTCTCGAAGTGCTTGAGAACTACTGGCTTCTGCTTCCAGATAGGACGGGTGTCCTTGAGGAAGAGGAGGATCATCACGGAGTGGAAGAGGAGTACGCTGAATCCCACGAGGAAGTTGAAACTGTAGACGTCGTAGCTCCCAAAGAGGAAGAGCCGGGTGTGTGCCCAGTCATAGACATAGTCCGTGGATAGAACCCAGAGGACTGAGCCGATGAAGTAGCCGAAGTCGAGGAAGAGCCTGAAGATCCCAACCGCCTGCCCCCTCTTCTCCGCAGGTACGATGTCTGTGACGATCGACCCCGGCAGTGGGTAGTACACCCCCAGTCCCAGTCCTGCGAGGACTGCGGCTGTGATGAGGACGGGGAAGAACGAGGAAATAGTAAAGAGGATGATCCCAAATGCTTGCACGATCAACCCCAGCATGATGGGGAGCTTCCTCCCGTGGAGCTTGGTCACGGGGATTGCCATGAGTATCCCACTGGACCAAGACAGGAGGTAGACTGTGCTGACTACAGAGTACTGGAAGCTCGACATCCCGAGGTTGAGGATCATAAGGGGCAGGATGATGATAATGAGGGAGTCTATGATCCTCGTGACAATCCCCGATCCGAGAACGACCTGGAAAGTGGGCTTGAGGTAGTAACGATGGGTGTCGGGTAAGGGAGTTCCATTGCTGAGGTTCAGGCTCTCCTCATCGAGCCCGAAGTCCTTGTAGAACATCTCGAAGACCCGCTTGACCCGAGAGTCCTCCCTCTCTATCTTGGACTCCCTCCTGATGTACTTTTGTGTGTCCCTGACGGTGAAGAGGAGGAATCCCAGACCTACGACGAGTATCGCTCCAGAGAGGTAGTAGGGAACTATGTTGTCCTTCGAGATCTCGATGTTCAGGGTGGTCACCGAACCGAGCGCAGTACCAAAGTAGACACTCAGTTCCATGAATGACACCGCTGTTGATCTCTCGTCAAGGCTGGCAAGGTCCGTGAGCAGGATCGTCGCTGCGACGAAGACCAGCCCCGTCCCGATTCCGACAAAGAAGTTACCGAGGACGAACCCCGCGAGATTGTCCAAGAAGAGGATGCTCACTGTCCCCACGATAAGGGCAGAGTTCCCTATCACCGAGATGATCTTTCTCCCCTTGACGTCGCTGAACACACCACCGAGGAAGTTGCCGAGGGACTTGGTGATCCCGAATACAGAGAGCGTGATGGCTGCGGCCATGACGTTCGACTGGAAGTCGCTGAACTTCTCGGTGAAGAGTGAGAGAATCGTCCTCTGTATACCTATTGCTGCCGAGATGAGCATGAGGTGGAGAACCACACTGACAACCTTGATCCTGTTTGATGAGAGGGAGAAACTGCGCGTCAAGAATAGCGAATTCTTCGGAATCGTCTTAAAATTTTTGGCAGATATCTGGAATTCATACCCAGAG
>JALWRB010000428.1 GCA_027077875.1 Candidatus Heimdallarchaeota archaeon | reverse complement strand
AGTCCTGGAATTGCGAAGTCAACACTTCCTCTCGACGTGTACAGGGATTTCTCACGCATGGAGTTGTTTGCAAGGTACTCGGTGCTGATGACGAAGCTTATGTCCTCGTGAATTCCGACCTCGGCCAGCTGCCACGAGACCACAGTCTCGTTTCGTTCGCTGTTCAGTCCCCTGATCTGGTCAAACTCTGGGCTCATATCAAATGCTCCGAGTGCCCTCATCCCGCCTATGTCCAATCCGACCATTCCGAGGCTCAGTGTAGTACTGGAACCAGGAATTCTAAGCAAACTGACGCCAAACCCGTAGAAGATGATGCGGGAGTGCACATAGTTGTTGAAAACTGAGTCAAGGGACACAATTGAGCTTGGATCGGTTATGTTCTTGATGGATATCGAGTAATCGCCTATTGTGTTAAAGTCCGAGATGGTTTGCTGGTAGGAGTCAATGCTCTCGTACATCATTAGGGGAGTCCCAAGGATTAGCATCCCGAGGAACAAGAAGACGGAGTAGTTGGACAGAGAACCTCGGGAGAACGAGATTCTGCGGAGGGTCATCTTGGAGAGTCTCTGCTTTATTCTACCAATGGATTTGAGCAGCTCGGAGACCCAAGCGTAGAATAGTACTGACAGCAGGAATAACGAGAGGTAACCGAGGATGGCGACCAGCAAGGAGCTGAGTCTGAGTACATCCAATATGTTGAAACTTTCCTGCCCGGAAAGAATGGAGTCAGTTGAGATCGACAATGACCCGAGGAGGGACACGAGCAGAAAGAGTAGAATTGCAGAGTAGAGAGCGAACATCTTCACGGAGTCCTTTGGAACAACCATGTCGTGGTCACGGGTGTCCCTGAGAAAGGTAAAGATCTGAATACCCACTATCGCAGTCAGGACGAGGAGAACCCGTAGGGAGCTCATCCCCACAAGATTGAGGAGAAGCGTGAGTGTAGTTCCACTGAGCATGGTGTACAGGGTGAAGATCAAGTAGCTAATTGATGCACCAATCCCCATGTACAGGAGATAGTCGAGGGAGAAGGAGACGACCAAAGCACCTTTGGTTGCGCCGTTCCTCATCAGGAAGTTGAATTCCTGTCTGTCTCGCTTCTTCTTCTCCGAGCTGAAGTGGTAGAGAATTATGTAGAGGAAGAAATAGATCGGGGTGAGAACAGAGCCCATGAGTTCGTCCAGTCTATTCAAGTCAGTGTTGATGGAGGAGATAATACCCAGTAGAGGACTGGAGACGGCACCCTCTCCATTGAAGTGATCGAAGATGAAGACGTCAAGGTCGAACAGTCCATCCTGAAGCTCAGAGACAAGGGAGTCACTGTCGGCAATTATCGAGTCCTCGGGGTCCACAAGGATATTAGTAATGAAAACCCGGTCAGAAAATAGCATCGGGATGTCCCCGCTCATCTCATTCGAGAAGTACTCTTGTGGGGCGAGAATGAGACCATCACCAAATCCCATCTCGAAATCGTCTTGATTTGATAAGTCCCGGAGGAGATCGGTAAACCGTTCGGATGCAGAAAATTTATGCCCTACATTATATTCCACCTCTGAGATATTGCCTGATAGCATGTCGGTCAACTCAAGATCGAGAGTCCCATTGGTTGTCACAAGGTTGTCGCTGACCACGAGTCCATCGCCACCCAAGACTTCCAGATCGCTAAACACCCCGAGTTCAGAGAGAAGCTCTGGAACATCAAGTAGAGAATCGTATATCCCGAGGTAGACCCGGTTTCCCGACTGTGAGATCGAGACTGGAGATAAGAGGTTGGGACCGAAGAGCAGGAGACTGATAACCCTACTGTACTGGGTATTCGACTGCAACTTCTCAAGAACTTCGCTCTGGGGGAGGTTGGTCAATTGGTACGCTACGGGATGATCCTCCACTGCCCGTATCTGGCTGTTAATTTTTGAGCTCTCAATAAAAAAACTGGAGAGGAGGATGAGGAGGACAACAATCCCGTAGGTCACGATATTAATGAGCAGGTCCTTTCTGTTCCACAGAACCTTCCTAAACGATCTTCTGACTATCCAGCTAATACTCCATCCTTCCTTTATCGTACTAGTAGTTCACAAAATTAAACCTTACTGTATCTTGGATGTGATGTCCGCCATCATTACCTACCCAACCATTCAACTTAACTTGGACTTCGTACCACCCACCTCCAAGATATTTTATGAATCCTTCCTGAGTAAGAGTATCAAAATCATAATTCCTTTCGATTACGATTGCTGGGCAATAAGTAAACCAGAAGTAACATCCATCTTCAACGACATCCACTCTCTCTATCCATACCTCATCAGCATAATTATACATTAGTAACTCTGCATGTTTGTATTCATGTTCGTCGGAACCTTTTCTCGCTCCAGGATCCCATGCACCTACTTTCCAATAGATTGTGAATTCGTGATAATCTGGATCATTTGCAACTCCATCATCTTTCCAATATCCAGTCTTTCTTTCCCAACCATTGAAATATACAGCCCTCCAACCAAACCATCCATAGCGATCGTCGTTCGTGTTATCAGCATCACCATCTATTTTCCATTGGTCGAATATATTTTCAAATCTTGGAGTTCCACTTCCAAGAAGAGTAGATGTCAACACTATGTAAATGAGTGTAATTGTTGGAAAATATTTTTTTTTATTTTCATTGATTATCAATCAAGCTTATATTAATAAATTTATTGTGAAAAATGTGAATTAAAGTAAATTACATATGCTACCTACAATGCAGGCTGAATCTATAAATTTTACATGCACAATAGAATGTAAAGTGCCTAATATGGAGTAGATATCAGATATCCCACATGTAGACATTGACCATCAAAGATAATGGACTGTCAAAGTTCCCGGCTTCTACCCAACCTATGCTTGTAGTAGACTTCTTCATCCTCATTTCTGATGAGCAGAGTGATAATTCCGTTGATCTCCTCAATCACCGGGTTGAAGGCGAGGTGAATGGGGATGCGCAAGCCCCCAATGCTACTGTACACGAGGTACAGAGTGTCCTCGGTGAGTTCGAGTCGGAGTGATCCTCCGTATATCACCAACAATCGGTACGTCGAGAAGACCAGCAGGTAGAGCACTG
>JALWRB010000427.1 GCA_027077875.1 Candidatus Heimdallarchaeota archaeon | reverse complement strand
ACGCAGGAATTTCAATAATGGGGGCAGTAAGGCTACTGGCAGTACTTTTATCCAAGTAGGAGAGAAAGTTCGAGCTTCGTGCAATAAGGATAAGTCCAATGTTATGGCTATAGGACTGCCTGTCGTCTGCAGTGCGTGTAAAGGCATACAGAAGATCCACACCACCTTTAGGGATAATATACTCCACTTCATCAAGGACTAGGAATAGAGTGGTCTGTCTTTCTTCAAGAATGGAAATGACCATGTCAAGTAACTCATCCGCAGCGTAACCACGATTTGCGACCTTTCCTTGAAGTTCCTTAACGATTGAGAGAAGAATCATAAAGGGGGTTTTTGCTCTCCTGCAGTTGACATGGACGTATTTAAGAGAACGCGAAAGTTGTGCAGACTTGTATTCAATCCACTGTCCGAATTTCTTGGCGACCGAGGTCTTCCCCACTCCAACAGATCCTGTGATGATAACCCGGTTTGAGTTCAGATTCCCCTCGAGTGCCCCACTGAAATAATTTGACAAGGCTATTAGATCGTTCTCCCTGAAGGGAAGATTTGGAGGGAGGTAGTCGATCGACAACTTGGACTCATCTGTGATTACAGAGGGACGTCCATATGCGCGGTCGAGTATATCTAAACTATCCATACCACCAATACACCTTACTGATATATGAATACACAAAGAGAGACCTACTTTGAAGTGATCGCGATGGAGTGTATGCAGGCAGAAACATGCAAAACATAAGCGGGATCGGGTATAGTTTGTGAATTAGGAGGGAGGGCATTTTTGAAGTAAAATACCTCTAAGTACTTTATATAAGCAAATAGGGCAAAAGATGGTACGATGATAGCTGCAATGCGACTTCTGAACAAGGTCTTTAGAAGAAAACGTGCGTCACCTCTAGTTGAAGAAGCAATACTCTTGGGAGTTGCACTCTTCATTTTCCTCCTACTAGGTGCAGTAATTTTTGACTTAGTGGATTTCGCCAAAGGAATATTTAGTTCATTCTCCGATACTGTCACAGATTTTCCTGAATGAAATCCTCATCACCACTCGTGGCATAACTTACTAAAAAGAGAAGGAAAAATATCAAGGCTGCAAGGGCTACAACAATTGATTTGGCAACCCGGGTGCTAATGATCTGAACAATTGCAAAGACGGGGATTAAGATGAAACCATAATTTGAGCCCTCGGAGGAGGGAAGTTTCTTAACAAAACGAAGTACTATGACGCAGATACCAAGGAAGACGGCAAAATAGTTCAGGATCTGGATGACAATACCAGTCGGCTCAAGGAAGTAGAAGGGAAGTGCAACGAGAAGAGTTGCAAGTTTTATCGCTAAAATACTTGCGTGATTAACCTCATTAATTACTCCCATATCCACCCTAACATCATTGATGAACAACCAGAAATTCCCGAAGGCTATTGATATGGCCAAACAGAGACAAAATCCAAAAAGGATATCGATTGAGGAGTTCCACAGGACTGCAACATCATAGAAGAGGCGAGTGTATTCAAGGTAAAAAGCTCCTGCTAGGAGGAGGGGGAAAAGAGAAAGAAGGAGACCTGGAATAAACCAGACGAGAAAATGGAAACGCCCTATCTTTATGCGTTCTAAAACGATCTTTGTGGAAAAAAAGATTCCAAATATAGTAATCAGAGGACTAAGATAGGGAAGGACAAAGAAGACGAGTGCAAATGTTGCATTGAGCCCATAGAAAATTTTCTGATCAAGCCTGACCCTCCCAAGAGCCCTCCCCATAAGTGAGTACGTCGTTGCGATCTTATTTGCACGCCCAATACTGAAGAGAACCCAAGGAATAGAATAGAAAATGGGAATACCAAGATTAACCAACCAGTAAATGGAGGTCTGGGTAAGAGAGAGCCATGTAAAAGAAAGGTCAAAAAAGCCCAAGTTATAGGTTTTGCTCAGGAAAATACTGAGATTGTCTGAAATCCTCGTGTTCCAGATAAATGTGTAGATAACGAAATATACCGGGATTAGAATAGTCTGTAGAAGTACTGCCAACCGGTTAAGCTTCAAGCCTTTCGTTGATGACATAATATAGAATAAGAAGACCATATTTATTAAACAATCGGGATTAGGGAGTCAGATTGGGGAAAAATCGGAGACCCAACTTAGACATTTAAATAGAATAGGATGACGATGAGTTGTGGGCGTACTAGTTGCGATTATTGGCAAGCCGAGTAGCGGAAAGTCAACCATATTAAATGCATTGACGAATGCTGAAGCAAAGATGGGGGCATATCCCTTCACAACGATAGAACCAAACAAGGGAGTTGCATATGTTAGAGTGAGGTGTCCATGCACAAACCTTACGGAGCCTTGCAATCCGCGAACTGGAAAATGTATAGACCACCAGAGATTCATCCCAATAGAGATCCTTGATGTTGCAGGACTGGTCCCAGGAGCGCATGAAGGGAAAGGAATGGGGAATCAGTTCCTCGATGACTTAAGGCAAGCAAATGGATTTATCCATGTTTTGGACATTTCAGGGACGACAGACGACCAAGGAAATGAGGTGAAAATTTGGGATCCTCGGAAGGACATCGAATGGATAGATGAAGAACTAACACTCTGGATAGAGAAAATCATCTACACAAATTGGAAAAGGGGTGTAAAGAAGTTGGAGACTGATCCATCTAAGCTCCCCAACTATTTAGAAGAAAGGCTCTCTGGGCTGGGGGCAAATATCGACATGGTTAAAGAGGTCCTACGTAAGCACCCAGAGAGTACCAAAGTGTTTCCAGGGAGTTGGGATGAGAAACTTAAACACTCTATAGCAAGCGCCCTTAGGAAGACTCTATTTCCAACGTGCATAGCTGCAAATAAGATTGACAAGAAAGGGGCTGATAAAAATCTACACGAAGTAGTAGCGCAATACGGGAATAATTATCGCATAGTTCCAACATCAGGACTTGCAGAGCTCTTTTTAAGAAAGGCTTCCGATCATGGAATAATTATATATGTTCCAGGTGATAGCGATTTTGAGATTGTAAAAGAAGGATCAAAAGATCAGGATACCCTCATTTCAATTAGGGAGAGAATATTGCAACCATATGAATCAACGGGGATCTACAAGCTCCTTAAC
>JALWRB010000426.1 GCA_027077875.1 Candidatus Heimdallarchaeota archaeon | reverse complement strand
AGGCAGAAGTTGCCCTTTGACCCAGTGGAGCATGCCAGAAGATAGCTGATCTCTGCACCAGCGCTGAATGCCCCCGGTTCCCTGTTCCTGATAAGGATGGTGACAACCTCGTCGTCGAACCGAGCTTCGTTGATCGCACGATCCATCTGAACGAAGAACTCATGGGAGTAGGTGTTCATCTTCCTGTTGTTGGTCAGCTCGATAATCCCCAACCTTCCCTCCTTCTTGAATTCGACGAGGCTGACGTTGTCTGAGTCGATGTACGTTGCACCTGGTGTCTTTAGTAAGTCTACCATAACTCATCTCATGAGTGGGAGTTTATAATGCTTTCACCCTCAGAAAAGCCCCTCGGACGCTGAATAAGCAATACAAGATATAGTTTTCTACCCGAGCAACATTTTAGTAGGACGAGAAACTCACAGACATATGGTAGTAGACGCAGAGATTCGTCCACTCGATGTGAGTGACATCGACAAGGTATCGGAGATTTACAAGAAGGTGACGAAGAGCGACAAGCTGGAGTCCGAGAGACTACTCATGCAGATCGACAACTCCTTGGCAAGCCTCGGGGCAGAGAAAAATGGGGAACTCATCGGTTTCATTATCGGAGGCGTCCTTGAGGATGCTTTTGGAACCATGGAGAAGGTCGGTCTGATCAACATGATTGGAATTGATCCAGCGTTCAGCGGTGAGGGTCTTGGGAAGAAATTGGGAGAGGAGATCATCTCACACTTCCAAGGACTGGGGATTAGGAAGATCAGGACAATCGTCAGGGATACTGACGAGTCTCTTCAACGGTATTTCTCCTCTATTGGTATGCAGAAGGTTGACTGGTCTGTATTTGAGGTAAATGTATAGAATTGAGCGTATATTAGACTCAGAATAAATTTGGATAACTTGTTCTATTATTATTTCCTCTTCTTCAGGAGGACGATGACCGCTAGTCCAAATACTAAGGGAGTAACGGAGAAGGGTAGACCTGACGCTTCTGAAGAGAGTGAGGAAATCGAGGACTGGATCTCTGGTGTCAGCGTGACATCTGGAATAAACCTGTCAACCTCTACATCAGGTGTCCATTCACCAAGATCGATATAGGCATCTACACTCGCATGGTCACTACCTTCGGAGGCACTCCGTGTGTCCCCAGTGGTTGAATTAAGCAGCTTGCCACTAAAGTACTGATTGGTGAAGATGTAGTCTATCCTTGAGCTGAACGGGAGGTAACTCACACCAGGATCATCCGGATTAAGAGATCTAAACACGTCTGTGAATGTATGAACCTTTGAGGCCTTAGGATGTGAGGCGTTAATTAGCATCTCAATGGGCTCAGTTCCAAGGTCATTTGGTCCATTTGCATCGGTATCTTCGGGGGACTCTGAGTTCATGTCACCCAAGTAGACAATCGGTACGTCACCCAGATCATCCATGAAATTAATAATTGCCTCCTGCTCATTAGCTCGTGGAATTTTTCCGCTGGGGCAGCACGTGAGATGCCCACCTATAAGCGATACATCAGTAGAGCCTACTTTGAGTGTAGTGGCAAGGAACGGTAACGGGATGTTGACGGTGGAACCTGTATCGGATTTCAGGGAGTCAAGCTTCTGTGGAGCTTGGAAATCGAATCTTGAGATAAGGGTTATTCCATTCCATGCATTGTCAATACCTTGTAGGGTATAGGCACTGTACGGAGCCTCATCGATAAAGTAAGTATTCAACTCCGTGACCACCTTGTTAAGAAGGAAATCATTATCGTCGTCGAAATTACCAGACTCAACAAGTATGAGAACATCAGGGTTCTCCTCCTTGACCACCGAAAACCATTCGGGGAAAATACCACTCTCTTTGATATTGTATGTCATGAACTTAGCGGTTGACCGAAGTGTTGGTTTGAATTCATGATCTACCCGATAAACGTGGATGGCCTCAGCCGTGTTTCCACTCGTGTCGGTCACAACTATCCTGACCTCATGAGGACCCTCAGAGACCTTTGAGCTATCAAATCCGTAGTAGAGAGTGTCGGATACGAGCACGTCGTCGAAGTAGAATTCAACCGAAGCGATTCCGAAAGGATCCTTCGCTTCAGCAGCTACCGGGACCAGTCCTGTCACCGTCGCCAGATCGCGGGGGAACAGAATCTCAAGCTGCGGTGGATCATTGTCAGGTAGATCAATAACAATCTCACCCGAGGCCTTAACCGTCTCATCGTTCATGAGGTCAAGCAGGTTCTCGAACATCAATGGATCCTGTGCATCTGAATCACCGTAATCGAAGTCGGACCACATGGTCGTCCCGAAAACGGCTATCCTATCCTGATCTGCACCTGAACCAACAGTCTCATAGGTCGCCAAGGGGATGATGTCACCACCTGTACCGTCATCAGTGTTGTCGTAGATCTTCTCGGGAGGGGATCCACTCTCATCACTTTGATATGCCTTGGCCTCAGCGAAGGCAAGGACATCTGCTGTACTAGATGGGAGGATCGAGCTGGGACTGAAGAAGCTAACTATGTCTACACCAGAAAATACCTTACCGTAGTCCTTGTTGAAGTTATTCGTATCTATGTACCAAGGCTGCCAAGCGTTACTATCCGTTGTGTAGATGTTATCATCTTGAACTTGAGTTGTAGTGCTGAGATTTCCGAGTATGTCGTTGATACCCTGATAATTGGGCATGCTGAAGTCACCTCTTGAAGCAAGGATCAAGTTACGTGAACCACCATCAAACCAGTTCTTGAGAGCAGAGATATCTGCACTGCTCACATTCGCGAATGGAGCGGACATCACGAAATAATGAGCGAATCCTAGGGCCTCCGTAAAACTCGAGAAATTGCTCACGTATCTAACTACAAACCCCTTGTTTTCGAGGTTGGTCTTAATCTGTACCATACCGCTGGGAGTGTAATCGTTATCATGGCTGTCGTCGATCAGAACAACACCCTTGACCGTACTCTCCTGTGGATTGATCACTGGGTATGTTAACTCGTTGTTCTCCACACTCTGAGCGAGTGGTACTACTGACAACACAAGGATGAACACCAGTATCGGAAGATGTATCTTCATTGTGTGAGCATACCGTATACAGTATTTAAGGATTGTAGATTGTTGT
>JALWRB010000425.1 GCA_027077875.1 Candidatus Heimdallarchaeota archaeon | reverse complement strand
CAGCCGAGAAACCGGTAGAGATCGACGATCCTGACTGTGTCGCTGTGTCATTCCCCAACTTCTTCGAGGTTCTGGATTCAGTCTCCAAATGACCCCTCTTCCCCTCCTATTTGGTCTCCGGAAGAGAGGTCTGATCCAGTCTTTCCGCGGTCTGACAAAAACCCTATGTTTTACTTTGGGACGAAGATAAGAATTAATACTCCTCGGGTACCGGTTCATTCGTTGAACAGTATAGGTATAGAGTACAGGGTCACCCTTGTCGGCTCGTCCCACGGAAACATGGTAGGGGTCGTCATCGAGGGAGTGCCCCCGAATTTCAGCATCGATCTCGACGCCATCCAGCTCGACCTAAGTAGGAGAGCTCCGGGTCAGTCGAGGGTGACGACCGACCGCAAGGAGGGTGATCAGCTCATCGTTGAGACTGGCATCTTCAACGGCAAGACCACCGGAGAGCCAATCGTAGCCTTCGTCCGCAACCGTGATGTCGATTCGAGCTACTATGACGAGATCAGAAACACACCCCGGCCGGGGCACGCCGACTACCCCGCACACGTGAAATACGGTGGTGCGAATGACTACAGAGGAAGTGGAAGCTTCAGTGGTAGGATGACAATAGGTCTGGTGATCGCAGGAAGCATCGCTAAGCAGATCCTTTCCCACAGTGGTATTTCAGTGTCTGCGTACACCAAGGAGATTGCAGGGATCGAGGCACCGGTCTCCGACCTGTCCTACGTGTACAAGAACATCGTCCGGGTTGCTGATGCGGGCGTGGAGAATCAGATCGTCGAGACCATCCAGAGGGTGAAGGAGGAGGGTGACAGTGTCGGTGGAGTCGTCGGGTGTCGGATAATGGGTCTGCCCGTTGGGGTCGGTGAGCCGATTTTCGGGAGCATCGAGGGAAGAATGGCCCTGATGATGTACGGCATTCCAGCGACGAAGGGCGTGGAGTTTGGCTCAGGATTCTCCGCCGCCCGGATGAGGGGGAGTGAGCACAACGACGAGTATTACTACGAGGGCGAGGAGATTCGAACCCGGACGAACAACGCGGGTGGTATTCTCGGAGGGCTCTCGAACGGTATGCCAGTAGAATTTAGGGTAGCGTTCAAGCCGACGTCCAGCATATCAAAGAAGCAGCATACGGTGGATCTCGAGACCGGTCAGGTCTCAGAGCTCAAGGTCAGAGGAAGGCACGATCCTTGCATCGTCCCGAGAGCAGTAGTGGTTGTAGAGTGCGCAGCTGCTATAACCATTCTCGACCTGATGCTCCGTGGCAAGTTCGAGGTGATTCCATGAAAGTCGTGATCCTCGGGGCCTCGGGGCTGATCGGGCAGCAATTCGTTCGGATGATCTCAGAGCATCCCAGTTTCAAGATCCAGGGGCTGTACGCCAAATCCTCTGCCGGGAAGAGGGTGAGGGACATCTGGAGGTTACCGTTCTTCGATGTCCCTGAGTCCGTAGCAGACACAGAGCTTCTGTCACTCGACAACCTCGGTGACGACTTCGACATCGCCTTCTCGGGCCTGCCCTCGTCCGTTGCCGGTGATCTGGAAAGCCGTCTGCGAGAGGACGGAAAGTACGTCTTCTCCAACGCCTCCAGCCACCGGATGGACGATGACGTCCCCATCCTCATCCCCGAGATCAACGGTGAGCAGATCTCACTTGTGGAGAAACAGGGGAAAGATGGGTTCATCGTCACCAACTCCAACTGTTCGATCTCCGGTGTCTCCACCTTCCTCCATGAGCTGTACAACTTCCAGCCATTCTCCGAGGTGCATGTCAGTACGTACCAAGCGATGAGTGGTGCGGGTTTCAAAGGACTGAGCAACGAGAGCTATCCCGATAATGTCGTCCCCTACATCGCTGGAGAGGAGGAAAAGATGGAAAAAGAGGGCGTGAAGATCACCGGGAGGGATCTTACCATCCACGCTAACTGCGCACGGGTTCCCGTACCTGACGGGCACATCGCATCCGTCAATGTACGAGTTGACCTCGACCTCTCGGAGCTCAAGGAACACCTATTGGGTATCCGCTCGCCCCTTGTCGGCGACTACTCCGTGGCTCCCGAGAGACATCTGATCTACCTCGAAGAAGATGACCGACCGCAGCCCAAGCTGGACTCTTTCCTCGGCTCTCCCCACAACGCCCGTGGGATGGCGACGAGCGTCGGGAGGCTCAGGTACAGGAAGGGCGTCCTCCGTGCATTTGTCCTCGCCCACAACACCATACGCGGTGGTGCTGGAGGTAGTGTGCTCAACGCTGAGTACGCTCTGAACAACGGTTACATGTAGAAACTACGATATGTAGAAACTACGCCTTGTAGAAACTCAGCATTGTGATTGGCAAGGACACTTTACTAGTTAGTATTTTCAATTTTCAAAGAATCATCCAATAAATGTCCTATGGGAGGGCGATATCGTATCCGCACCTGTCAATGAGAAGCTCCAGTTGCCTGAGGTGGAAATTGGCATGGTACTCCGAGAAGAACCTGTACTTCCTGTCCTTCTCCTTATACTCGAATTCCTCTATCCCAGCCTCAATCTTCCTGTACCTCTTCAGGAGCTTCTCCCGTGGAATATACTTTGGCTTCCTCCTCTTCCCCTTATCGAGGTTCCAGACATAGTCCGACCCATCGATTTTCCTCTTCTGTACTCTGTCCACTACCTTGGCCATCACGGTCTTCTGTACCATCTTAGCGATCCCGAAAGGGAAGCTGTCAACCATGAAGATGTGGGCGATGAGCTCAGCCAGCGATCGTTTGTTCTCCAGGGGCTGTGCGTTCAGCTCCTCGTCGTTCAGTTGTTCGAGGACTGCACCGAGCTTCTCGTACCGTCGCCTCCTAAGCTCCCGAATCTCCTGTTCCATACAACTTTCCTCCACACCTAGAATTAATACATTGGTATTCGTGGTTACCCATCGAGCCATCATTTATATTGTGTATCCCGTTCTAGAACTATGGAACTCTATGTCAAGCAGTCGAAGAAACTCCTCTTCCGGACGCTCAACTGCTGCGAGAGCCAGATCATCCCGTACCAGAATGCAGAGGACATAAGACGTGACCTCTTACTCAAGGCAGTCACCGGTCTTGCAGGTGGACTCTACAACCGGGGCTCTA
>JALWRB010000424.1 GCA_027077875.1 Candidatus Heimdallarchaeota archaeon | reverse complement strand
CCAGTTCGATCCCCATGTGCTCCTCAAGAGCGCTGATAAGATAGGGTGCGGCGTTAACACCCATGACAAGGAAATCAGGGTACCGATCCCTGATCTTCTCGGGTGTGGCCTGAGACAGGCACCCAGTAACCACGACAGGTCTTCCCCGCAGTGAGTCAAGCTTGCTTATAATCTTGGACTCAGTGGGCTCCTTCACGGTGCAGGAGTTGACGATGACCAGCTCCGCGTCCTTCTCGTCTACCAGCGTGAATCCGTGCTTCAGCAGCTGCGCTTCCATGAGCTGGGAGTCCTTCTGATTGTGGGCGCATCCGTACGTGAGCACAGCAGCTGACTTCATCAGATTCAGGTAGTCTGTAGTGGTTTAAATATGAGAGGATAGATAATGAAGTGCTAGGAAAATTTTATGACCTACCAGATCTGTGATGAGAGTAATGGAGAAAGCGGAGCTAATATCCTATGCAAGGTCAATACTAAATGGGGAGATCATGATACAAGGGGTGGGATATTCTCCCGACAGATTTGAAGAAGCCAAAAGGTTAGTAAACAAGTACGAAGGTGACCCTAACCTCCTACTTCAGGCATTAAGGAATCTGTCCTTTGTCAGGGAGGAGATGGGATTCGACCACAGATTTCACCTACTTGTTGCCACAATAATGCTCAGCCTCGGCTTTTATTCAGGAAATACCTATTCTGAAGAGTCGATCGAGGAGTATAATCTCTGGGTTGGAAGAGCTGAGGAACTTGCGCCAAATGACTTCCAAGTGCAGATGGCTAAGGTACGGGGTCTGCAGTTATCAGGGCAACTGATCGAAGCGATGGCACTTATCAAGTCACTACCAGTGCAAGAAGAACAGGAGAAGAAGAATAAGAAGACCGGAATACTGATTGATCTTATCATCAATATTGCGAGATCAACAGGGGCAAAGGTTGAGGTACAGGAATTGTATAGGTTCACGGAGGAGATACAGCCATGGGAAGGGATAAGTACCTCAGATCTATTCTCGCTCTACTCGAGAAAGGGGACCATCTACCTCTCGTTTGATCCGATCAGATCAAGCTACAACTACCTGAAAGCGTTGAAGATAAGGTCGGATAGTCCATGGACATGGCACAATCTCTCCATCTCACTCAAGCTATCAAAGTTTCACAGTATTGCTCTCAAAGCCTCGAACCGGGCCCTATCCATTGTGAGATTTGGAGCTGCAGAGACGATTAACAGGGAATTGAGACAGGAAGTGAGCGAGAATGAACTCTTCAAGGACAAGGATTTAGACCCCCTTATCGATGTATTCTACAAGCTCGGATACGGAGAAACGACTGGAGGAAAAGGTGCTGTCAAGAAAAAGAAGAAAAAATGGGAAGAAATAGGGTACGGACTGGCCGGGACTGTCTTATGGTATTTCACCCTGCGTTTCTTCGGTGCGCCCGACTGGATTGTCTACGGAATCATGGTCATAGTCGGTATTGGGCTTATTATAACAATATTCGAGTGACTACTCCTCTTCGAGGACGACGTCCTCAGGCTCGGAGTAACCCTCGGGTGTCCGTTTGTATATCTTGACGGGTCTACCCTGTATCCTGCCCTCGACGTGGTCGAGCTTGCTGAACTCGATGACCATCTTGTCTCCGATCTTGACCAGTACCTCTGCGAGCTCGTCGCCCTCGGTCATGAGGTCCTTGTAGTTGAAGGGAGTGACCTCCTCATTCAGATCAAACCTGCCCTTGGATCCCACGAAGCACATGGACTCAAAGTCGTCGACGAATGTGGGGCGATTGGTCATGTCGGACAGGGAGACACGGGCCTCGATGCCATTGGGCAGCAGGACATAGACCCCACTGCTGTTCACCCGAGAGACTATTCCCTGCCTCTGCTCGAAGGACTGGTTCTTTGCCAGGAAGGAGAAGCCAGCGCTGACGATCTGCCTTTCGAGCCGTGAGGCCAGCACGCCCTGCTCCGAGCTGTGATCTGCTATCTCCTCGATCTCCTCAACGGTGTACGGGGGCTCGACCTCCGCGGAACCCTCACCCGAGTTCATCCCCTTGGAGATCAGCTCCTTGCATATCCGGTGCGCGATGACGTCAGGATACCTCCGGATCGGTGAGGTGAAGTGCACGTAGCGGATACTTCCCAGACCGAAGTGCCCGATGTTAGCCGCAGTGTAGAACGCAAGGGGGAACATCCCGAGGACGGAGAGGTATGCTATCCGCTGGAGCTCCTTGTCCCAGTCCATCCGCTCAATCTCCGTCAGGACGTCGATAAATGGTTGGAGGTACTTGTTCTGCATGTCCTCCGACATCTGGGCGATGCCCTTGGTCAGCGGTGTACCTAAGTCCACACCCTCCTCGTCCTCCTCGTCGGTGTCCAAGAAGTCACCGAAGGAAGAGCCACCACCAATCTCGAAGCTGACCACACCACCTCCGCTCTTGAGCTTGGACAGCAGGCTCTCACCCTCCTCCTCGGGCTCATCCTCGTCCTCTGGAAGCTCGATGTTAAACGGGAGCTCCAGCACTCTGCTCTGCCCGTTGAATTTGATGACATTGTCCTCCTCAGGTAGGGGATGACACCGGTAGATCCCAGGAACTTTTGCCCGGTGGAAGATCTCGCCCACGGCCTCGTTGGCCGCCACCATGAAGGTCTCAATCATCTTGGTCGATGCGGTTGCCTCCTTGGTAGAGATGCTCATCTCCTGCCCAAGGTGGAGTTTGACCTCCGGTGTTTCGAGGTGGAGGCTCCTGCGGTGGGTATCGATGAGCTGTGCGAGCTCGTAGTAGGTGTAGAACGGCAGGGATTTCTTCTCGATCTCGGCATTCACAAAGTCGTAGGAGAGGTTCTCATTGACGTTGATCACCGAGTTGTACACCTCCTCACTCCCCGGAATCCGCCTGCCCTCCTTGTCGTACCTCATCTTGACACTCATGGCCAGCCGGGGAACCTTCTCCCTGAGGGAGCACAGGTTGTCGGACAGGTGGTGCGGGAGCATGGGGAGCACCCGGTTGGGCAGGTAGACCGAGGTGGATCGACGGGCGGCGTGCATGTCCAGCTTGGTATGCATCTGGACGTAGTGGGCCACATCTGCTATATGCACCCAGAGGGTGTAACCATCGTCCTCCTTGATGACACTGACAGCGTCATCGA
>JALWRB010000423.1 GCA_027077875.1 Candidatus Heimdallarchaeota archaeon | reverse complement strand
AGGTCTTTTACCCCTCATGTTTGCAGTTGTGGCGTTCAGAAAGATACGTGGCAGGCGATAGTTCTATTGTGGTGTCGATACCACGGAAATGTTCGCCCCAATTTCTGAGATTGCTCTCTCTTCTCTTTAACTATTATCTGTGCTTACTGACGATTATTCACGGAGAGCAGGATCTGATATATCTTAATTCCGTTACACATCCCTACGTATTTTAGAACTAGCTTCTAACCGATATACATATTTTCGGTCAATGGAAGTGCTCAATTTCTATTTGAACCTCGAATTTTGTGTATCATAAGAGGAAAGGGGCAATGAATGGAAGAATTAACCCTAGCCCTAGTGGAATAATTAAGTTGTCAGTTCCACGGGGGGAAATGAGCTCAAGAACCACTGCCAAGATCGCAGTTACCAACGAGAGCCAAGGTGCGTTCATCCCCAGCATCATAAGTCCTAAGTAGACGCTGAGCAGGCTTCCGAGGAACAATGCGACTGTCCCAGCAAGACTCTTCTGTCCTCCCACCCCTTGGAATATGTGGCTCTTTGCTCTTTCCCCGAAGACCGCAGCAAATCCGTCGCCATAAGCTAGTGGCAGGAAAGCAGCAAAGATTAGGGACATGTTGTTGAAGAAGAAAGCTACCAAAATTGTCATAGAGACGGCGTAGAATATCGTTCCGTTGGCATGCCCTGCTTCAAATGTCTCCATTCTAAGTTTCTCGATCGGGGAGTGGGGACTCATGAGGTAGTTACCCACTATGAAGAATCCGGGGATCAGAACTGCTAATAACCATGTCTCGAAGAATGGGAGAAAGAACACCACATTCCCTACCATAATATGGAGGAGTTTACGGGAATTGTTTTTTTTCATCCTTCCGGTTCTAGCTGCGATTTCGGAGATAACGATCCAGATGAGGACATACCCGAATATAATGGCTGTCGCGAACAGGTTGGATTGGAAGGTGTAGATACTATTCAATAATCCACCAATACTGCACGATGTATTAAGGTTTATTCTGTTCAGATAAATGTGTCAGGTACTCGTCAATGGCCATGACATTGTCCTCAATTTGATCCATAAGGCCCCTGAATGCGCCGAGATTCCTCTGGAGTTCATCCCCTGGGAGGTACGATCTCTTGCCAGTTGAGAGGTAAAGGTGCCAAGGATGGGTTGCCAGCATAGAATACTCAATCCTTGGATTCTCCGCCTGATTTCTGATGAAGTACAGGTAGTCATCTACACTCCGCTTCCCTTCATGCAATTGCCAGAGATAACCGGATATGATAGCATTTTCCATATCAGTACCAGTGGAGAGTGGTACCTCTAATAACCCGTTAGTCTCATACGCTTGCAGCGCTGTCGCCTGCTTGATGGTCTCCGAGCTGTCGTACTGAAATCCGAGATTAGAGACCAGTCGGAGTAGCTCCCTGTCCCACCGCAGGTAGGGAGCCCTGAATCCCATCGGAGGTCTGATTCTGTCGGAGATTATTGCCTGCGCGGTTCTCAGAACGTTGGTTCTCTCCTCTGATGTGGGGGTGTAGCCAGTACCCAAACCTAGAAAATCCTCATGAGCGTAACCGTGGCAGCCGATGTCATGCTTGGACAGCCTTGAAACAGTGTCTCTCTGTAATTTGTTGAGAACAGCAGCTTCGAGGAAAAACGTTGCACGCTTCCCTTTCTCCTCAAGGATATCAAGGATGAACTCAAGCCCTTGGGCAGTTGCCCTGATTGCAGGATCATCGGGGGTGTCATCCTTCATCCCAGAGATTGCCTCCATTCTCCCATACTTCTCGATTGGCCAATCTCTGTCAACGTCAAAAGTTAGCAGGACACGGTGGTTCACGGAATAATATCGACGTATTGGATTAATAACTCTATGATATAACCTGTATCTTTAACTTCTATGTCTCCATATGGGGACAATGCAGGATGCCCCTGTAGTTGAGACCCGTCCCCATTTCAAGACATCCACAATATCCATAGTCATCCCCACTGGGTCTGCGAATGAGCCCAAGGCTGGTGTGACCTCCCTCCTTCTCGAGCACATGGAGCGAAGCACTGCTGGGATGGACGAAGTGAGATTTGCAGATTACCTTGACGACCACGGAATGGCATTGCGTCTGAATCCTGGGAGGACTGCTGCCTTCTTCCGCCTTAGGTATCCTGCTGGGATGGACGAGCAGGCCATCTCCCTTGTGAATGAGGTCTTCTTCAATCAGGAGTTTGATGAGGAGCAGCACAGGATCATTGTCGAACAGGAAATAGCGTACCTGCACCAGATCAGGAGTAACCCCGAGAGAATCCTGAAGAACTACCTCAGGTGGGACGCAGCTTACAACGGTGCGCCCGTCACTAAGCATCCATCAGGGTCAGAGGAATCGCTGGAGTCAATCGGTCTCGAGGATATCGAGGGATACCACCGACAGTTTCTTGGCCATCGCCCAACGATGGTGGTTGCTGGTCCAGAATTCTCCAAACGAGATATTCAAGGCTTCACAGACATACTTTCTGGGTTTGGAGAGCTAGATCGTTATTCGGAAGTGGCACACAGCAATCGTTATGCCCTTCGTTCGGTAGAATATGCACCCACGATGGAGTCCTCAAACGTCTATATAGGCTTGAACCTCAGGTCTAAGCCTCCTGTGCCTGAAAGTACCGAGCAGTTGATATTCAGGATGCTCATAGGTGGTGGACTAAGCACGAAATTGTTCAGAGAGATCAGGGAGGTTCGAAACCTGTCTTATGCTCCACGATTGATGAGTGCCTCCTTTCCCGGAGGAGGATTCATGACCGCAGCCATGGACCTAGCACCCAAGAACGTGACGGATGCCATAAAGGTGACATTGGACGGGATCCACAGCATACTTTTTGATCCCGTGCCCAACGAGGAACTGCAAAGAGCAGTGAAGATGGCCATATCGTCATTCTCTTTCTACACAGACACTTCGAATTACCTCGCGGACTTCATCGCGGGTAGGGCCTCCTACGGACTCTCCTACGATATACAAGAGATCAAGCGGTCGATACTAGACACCATGTCGAGCGACTGGCAGTCGGGGATCCGAGATCTCTGGACGAGGGAAAACCTGAGTTTCTGCAGTACGTCGGACAACGGGTATTCCCAAGAATGGAAGGATTTGGCGGAGG
>JALWRB010000422.1 GCA_027077875.1 Candidatus Heimdallarchaeota archaeon | reverse complement strand
GTCGCGGAGGGGACACCCGAACAGATCATGAACAACGAGGATTCGCTCACCGCTAAGTACCTTAAACATGAGATGGTCATCGAGACCCCGAAAATCAGGAGAAAAGGAAAGGCGAGTTTGACTATCAAGGGTGCTCGTCACAACAACCTGAAGTCTATCGACGTGGATATCCCTCTCGGAGTATTCACTGTCGTAACGGGGGTATCTGGTTCTGGAAAGTCAACCCTTGTCTACGAGATCCTCTGGAAGGCCCTTTCAAGATACGTGAACGGATCGCGTGAGAGGCCGGGATTACATGATAAAATCGAAAATATCGACGCAGTGGATAAGGTCATCATGATCAACCAAAAGCCGATAGGGAGAACACCTCGGAGCAACCCCGCAACATACACTAAAGTGTTTGACGAGATTAGGAGCATTTTCTCCAAGACCAAGGAGGCAAAGGTGAGGGGTTACAAACCGGGTAGGTTCTCGTTCAACGTTAAGGGAGGTCGGTGCGAACCGTGCAGCGGCAACGGGTACAATCGGATCGAGATGAGCTTTCTCTCGGATGTGTACGTTGAGTGCGAGGTGTGTAAGGGGAAGAGGTTCAACAGGGAGACTCTTGAGGTAGAATACAAAGGAAAGAACATCGCTGAAGTTCTTGACATGGACATCGAGGAAGCAGCAGTATTTTTCGAGAACATCCCAAAGATAAAGAGGATACTGGACACACTACTTGCCGTTGGATGTGGGTACATCAAGTTGGGGCAGTCTGCCACCACACTCTCGGGAGGGGAGTCCCAAAGGATCAAGCTGTCGAGGGAATTGTCGAAGAGAACTACAAAGAACACGGTTATTCTCCTCGATGAGCCATCTACCGGACTTCACATCCACGACGTAAAGAAGCTACTAGAGGTGCTCCACAGATTGGTTGAGAGAGGAAACACCATCCTAACAATTGAACATAATCTCGATATTATTAGAAACGCGGATCACATTATTGATCTAGGTCCAGACGGTGGTGATAACGGGGGAGAGATAGTTGCTGTCGGAACACCCGAGGAGGTAGCGGAGTTCGACCAGTCCTACACGGGTAGGTACCTCAAAGAGATATTCCTGGCTGAGGGGAAGAAGATCGGAAATGGCCGCGTGATAAAGCGGAAGAAGAAGAGCACCAAGAGTAGCGGAACAAAAAATGGGAAGACAAAGAGATCGAGGAAAAAAGTCTCGAAGAAGGATCCAAAGAAATAGGTCAGATTCCGTTGACCACTAGGTCAATCTCTCGGACAAGGTTGGTTATTGCTCCAAGGTGACTCTCGGTCAGTTCCTGAAATGTTACCTCGATATACAAGGTGTTGGAACCCTGATCCTGCATACTAAGGAGTTTTTCACCGGGTACCTCAAGGAATTTTTCACCCAGACTTCTGAAGTAGAGTAGCGAGTTTGTCTTCTCTTTCGGTCTCACGCCCATGATAATCGAGTAATAAGGATCTATGATCTCCTCCTTCAGTTCCACGTCCGAACTGAACTCAATCCTCGAGAAACGACTGAGGAAATTCCTCTTCCTGCAGGCCAATTTGTAGACACCGTTCTTTTTCCAGATGGTGAACTTATTGACACCCCAGGAGAGAATTTGGTAGTGAATCCCCTTGGTGTCCACCTCAATCGCGGAGAGCTCAAATCCCAGTTTTCGGATCAGGGATTTGACAAGGTCCACCTCCTCCTCCGTGACTGGGTCGCTCTTTTCCTGATGTATCTCCAGCAGGTATTCACCCCTCTGCAATGGAGCTAGAGGAGCAAGCGATACGGGAGACGTGAGTTCAGCTATAGGAGATAGTTCAACGGCCTCCTGCAAGGGTTCAGCAGGTCTCAGAGGTATGGGATCTGCTAGTTTCTCTTCAACTGACTCACCGTCATGGAACTCCTCACGAATCTGGAGGACGGGCTTATTCCGCTCCTTCTCTTCGTCTTCCTCCCTTTGGACATGGGCGTGGTTGATGAGAATCTGGGTATCGGTCATACGTTCGATGACCTTCTCCATTTGGTCAATGTACTGCCAACGGATCTGACTCTCTTGATGAGAGAGCTCATTCATCTGCTGCTCAGAGATACTGTACAGTATCTCAAGTTCCTGCCCATCTTCTTCCAAGGCAGACAGGGTCTTCTCGATTTCTTCCCGTATGAAATTGACAGTTATCACGTCCGTGTTCTCGGTGAGACTGTCTAGTTGCTTGAGCATCTCTGCAAGGTCTTTGTGGAAGACCTCTGTGGTCGACATCTCAAAGAGGGTTTCCCTGAGTTTTTCTAGATCTTCCTTGATTTGGTAGTTCCATGAGATGGCACTCTTCAATGTCGCGTTCACCTCGGTCACGTTGAGGAGATGCGAACGGAAATCCTGTGTGATCTGCTTCAGGTACTGGATCCTCTCAAGATCGCCCTTCAACCGTAAGGTCTTCTTTTCAGCCTCTTCCAGTTTCGCGGCAAGATCCCTAGCGGAATTTTTCAGGTTCTCTAGCTTGGAATTATCAGACCCTAGCGTCATCCATTCCAGCATTTTTAGCTGTAATACATTAGATCTGGTGATGAATTCACGAGCTTCATCCAGTATCTTCTGATCGACGTTGTAGTCCTTGGAATCTTTCATCTTCTTGAGAACGTCTTCTGTCTCCTTCTGCAGTGTGTAGAAATCTGCCTTCTTGAACGATTTGTATCTCTCCATGAGATCCAGCTTCTCATCGAGTTCATGGAGCTCGTTCTCGAAATTCACCGCAAAGATCAGATCTCTACGTGAGTCAACGATCTGATTGATCGTTGCAAGATCAATCTCATTTGGATCGATGTCCATGCCCTTGAGTGAGACCTGCGGCTTTATCTTTCCCTCAGATTTCTGGTTCGATCTAGTTCTTCGTGAGCTTTGTCTGTTAAGACTGCGTCTCGTATCACTCTGCATTCTTGAGTGGAGCGATTTCTGCTCTGTCGTTTGAATGGATTGTCCTTGTCGTATCCTCCCCTGCTGCACTCTTTGTCTACTTACAACACCATCTTGGAATCGTTGAGGCGGAATTGCTTCTGGTGCAAGCACTGGAGCTGATCCGATTTTCTGCCCACATCCACCACAGAACTTTGCGTTGGCCTTCAGAGACCGCCCACAGTTCGGGCATGTTATTGACGCAGAGGTGGTACTACCCCCTGCTTGCAAGCGTTTCCCACAACTTCTACAAAACTTTGATGTGCTGGGCGATGGTGTAAAGCACGAAGGGCATAATATTTTCTCACTCATTCTGTACATTGTAATGAAAAAAACATAGATAAAAATTATACTGTACTCGGAGAGAAGATTGCACAATCGGTCAGTTCATAGGAGTACAAGCGGGGGAACTTATTAATTCCTACGCATAAGAGAGGATGTGAGCAATGACCGTCTGGCAAAGATTCAGCTCCTTCTCGAGACCATGCCAACAACGGCAGGAGTCTATATAATCAAAGATGAGGAGGGTCAGGTGATCTATGTCGGCAAGGCCAAGCGTCTGAGGAATAGATTGAGACAGCACTTCCAACCGTCTGCGACCTTTTCTAAGAGCAGGTTGATAAGGGAGAGAGGAGCGGATATTGAGGTTTTCGATGTAAGGAATGAAAACGAGGCCCTACTCCTCGAGTACAACCTAATCCAGAAGTACAATCCACCGATTAACTCCAAGCTCAAGGATGACAAGTCGTACCCATATATTGAGATCACAATGTCTGAACGGTATCCACGGTTTGTCATGTCCCGGAACAGGAAGAACAAGGATTCAATCTACCTCGGTCCCTACTCAGGAGTAAAAGCTGCTAAACAGACCTTGAAATATGCTCTGAAGATCTTTCCAGTTGCAAACTGCACCCGGGAAATTAATCTTGGTGATTACAAAACATGGGCAAAGACCTGTATCAGGAGGAGGACTAAACAGTGCCTGAGACCTTGTCAGGTGGAGGTTGACGTGGAGGAGTACATGGAAGATGTGAAGAATGTCATCGCTTTCGTAGAAGGGAGGATACCCGATATCGCTGAACAGATAGAGGCGAGAATGAAGGAGGCCGCTGCGAACGAGGAATTCGAGAGAGCAGCTGAGCTCAGGGACACCCTGAAGTCACTTCACAGGACTGTGCAGAAACAGACCGTGCTTATCGAGACAATGGACACATACATCCTTGCTACTGAGACGAACAAGGAGGAGTATGGGGTGAACCTTCTCTTCCTCAAGGGTTCTAGAGTGCTCAAGCAGGACATACGGGCTTTTTCGAAGGACAGCTTTGATACAGAAGAAGACGAGAGTGAGCTCCTGTACAACTTTGTCCTCAACCTCTTGGGTGAGAACCCAGAGGAGTTGGAGGTCAAACGCATCCTTAACGCAACAGGAAATACAGATTTGAGTGAGCGTTTGAAGTTTAAGGGATTCAAGGTAGTCAAACCAAATTCGCGGGAGAGACCTTTGATCGACTTGACCAAGAGGAACATCCGTGAGCAATTGAACCGGAGGATGCTACTAAGGAGGAAGACATCAGTCCCTGATGACCGGGTTGCGGATCTTCAAAAAATGTTGGAACTAGAGGCCCCGCCTGAGGTCATCGATGTGTTCGACGTCTCCACTCTTCAGGGAGTAGCGAATGTGGCATCGTGCATACGTTTTGTCAGGGGGCGACCGTTCAAGAAAGGGTACAGAAAGTTCTCGATAAAGACAGTAGACGGTCAAGACGACTTTGCCTCCATGGAAGAAGCGGTATACCGGCGATACAGAGAGTACGTGGAGGAGGCTCCAGATCTCACGCTACCAGATTTGATCGTCATTGACGGTGGGAGGGAGCAACTCAAAAGAGCGGTACTCTCGCTCTCTAACCTCGGCCTCGAGATTATGGCTATCGGGTTGGCGAAACGGGAGGAGGAGATATACTTCGAGGGAAAGGACAATCCAGTGAATTATGGGAAGCACCGACCAGGGATGCTTCTGCTTCGGGCAGCGAGAGACGAAGCCCACCGTTTTGCTGTGAGCTACCAGAGAAAGAAGAGGAAGAAGGAGGCACTCGTCTCGATTCTCGACAGGGTAGAAGGGATAGGTGAGAAGCGTAAACAAAAGCTTCTCAGTAAGTACAAGACAGTGAAAAACATGGCAAAAGCCAGTGCAGAGACGATGAACACAGAACTCGGGATCCCTAGGAAGATAGCCTCTAGTTTGATCGAGACCTGTAGGAAATTCGTCGATGAGTACGAGTCCAGAGAACGCCGTCGGAGCTCTAAACGTTGATCTTACCAGTCTTCTTCAATTTGAAAATATTGTAGACCTTGTTGTAGATGTAGCGGAGGGCATCGACATCGTATGCATTGTAGTCAATCATTGCCTGCAGGAAATCATCACCGTAGTGTCCATCGTCAAAGACAGCACCCATGAAATAACCAGACTTACCGGGTTTGACATACCTTTTGTACTTCTCAAAATACGGCGTTACCCTTGGATCAGTGAAGACATCGAGCTTGTTAGGGTGCCCGAGGAATGCACTGAACTTCTTGACACTGAAACCTACTGGACTTATCATCCTACCCTTTAATTGAACCAGAAGATCCATCCCGTTCTTGGTTCTCAGCGCGTTGTCACGGTACTTGAACCGTTTGTCCATTAGATGTAGGAGGTGAGAAAAGTCCCAGTTACTTCCAGATGACGAGATCATGGTCTTGTTGGACATGTCGGCTAGATAGTCATTAATCTCAACAAGGATGTTTGTATCTTTGTTCTCCACAAAGGTCGTGATCGCCCCATTCCCTGATGCAAAGCTTACCAGAAACAATCGCCTCCCCTTGAAAGGACTCGCTTCGATATCGAAGAATATCACCTTGTTCGGGTTAGGGAGGGATACCAACTCCTTAACAAAGACTGCCTTGTCATTGTAAAGCTCAATTCTGAGTAGCAATTCCCTCACTTCCTCCTCCGAGTTAAACCCTAGCTCGGTGGTGAAGAAATCAGGGGCCAGATCCTGCACTTGCTTGAAGGTGGTGATACCTTTCTCGTTGAGTTTAGCTACCCGCTTGGTTGATAACCCCATAATCAGATCCAGCCTATCCACATCTTGTGGGGGAAATTTCATCTTAAAAGCCTTCTGCCTACGGGCGAGAGAAGATCTTCTCAAACTCCTTGCTCTCTGCAGTCATGGAGATTTCGTTGAACTTGGAAGAGCTCAACCTCTTCCGTACCTGTAGAAAGATCGGATACCGTACGGCCTGTCCAGTTAACAGCCCCTCTCCGACACCAAGAGAGGTAATCATCTTCAGCGTATCTGCCGTGATCCCCTCACTGGTCTTACCTATGTAGTTGAGGTCGTTGGGATTGACGATCTTGAGGATGAGTTGGGAGTTACACTGAGAGAGTGCTGTGGTGGAGAGGTTGACAGGCCTCTGGGAGATAAGCACAAGCGAGCAGAGAAATTTTCTCCCCTCCCTTGCGATTGTCTCAATTATACCCTTGGATGATGCAGTGGTGATCTCCGGGCAGAATTGGTGGGCTTCCTCAATAAACTGCACGACAGGGGGGATTGACCTTTCCCTCCTGAGCGTGAATATCCGATCGAGGAAGTAGTAGACAATCAACTGCTTCTTCCACAGTGAGATGACAGGCGCAAGATTGATCACGAGTAACTTGCCAGGTTGGAGCTTCTCCTCTATATTCGGTGTCTCGTGATATCCGAAGAGTCTCGACCCCTTCAGACTTCCCATCCAACCAAGCAAGGCCTCCTGCACCATCGGGTTCATCTCTGTTGAGCGTATGTCCTCGATAATGGTCTGAATAGTCATTAGCTCACCCTTGCCCTTCTGACGGGCTAGAATCTTGCTGAGCTCTCGGATCTGCGCAGAACTCATGCTAGGGAGCATCTTGGAGAAGTGCCCGGTGTTTAGGTTGCCCACGGCAATCTGAACTTCACTCCCGTCTATAACTTCGACCTCTGCATCTCTGAACTCTGGGTATTTAGTCATCTGCGACAGACCGGTGAATTCACCATGGACGTCGAAAAGCACGAGAGCAGGTCTACCCTGTTCCCGCCTGCGTCGTAGAATCTCCTCGATGATGACAGAAGTGGCGTATGACTTCCCACCACCAGATATAGAGAGTACTGCAAGGTGTTTCTGGAGGAGCTTGTCGAGGGAGACATGTATAGGTACATCCATCTGCCTGAGTGTCCCGAGGTTAAGCCCGTCGTCTTGAAGGCCCAAGAACTGCTTGAGGATGTAGGGGTCAATGATCTCAACCATGGAGCCAGGAACCACTGGCTGTGTCGCCCGCTGCTGGATACCGTCCTTGTACATACCCAGCACCTTACCCTCTGCAAGCAGGTAGTCCCACCTTTCAGATGGATAGACCTGCGGTGGAGAGAGACCAGATGCAGAACCGTGTATCATGTCTGGATTACCGTAGTACTTGTTAGTCCTGACCAACTTGTCGATGACCGCTAGGACGAGGGAACCATCGTCGTTACTGATCTGTACAAACATCCCTACCTCTGCAGACTCACGTGCCTGCTTCTCGGAGATAACAAATGTCATAAGATTTGGAGTCGGTGTGAGCTCCGTACTGACCACAGTTCCTAGTGTCAAACACTTCAATCTCTGTTTCCTATCTACTTAAAGCTTTAACAGACCCGTGCTTTCAAGTGAAATGCAAGAAGGAGGAGTCGAATGTCCTCCGCTTCCTCATTCGTTCCACTGGAATCCCGAAGTGCAAGGAGAGCTGCTCCACGACGGTATCCATCATCTCCCGTTTGAGCTTGACCTGCCTGTCTGCTTCCTGAAGGTTCGTCGGGAGGGCGATGGGAAGACCGTGTTGACAGAGGATGTATAGAGCCTGTAGGGCTTTGTCAACCGCGGTGTCAAGGTTCCCTTGAGTGACCAGCACCTCTAGTCGCACGGGATCATCACTTGCTATTGGTCGTGCGTAGCAGACATGGATTTGGTTATCGAGCTGTAGTGGGGAGGGAGGATTGGTTTTAAACCACGCGGTTCTTGTACCCTCGTCAAGGATACCGTTGCTCAGCTCGGTGTCGAGAAGATCCTCAGCAAGGCCCGGGGACAAGTACCCACCCTTCGACCACTGCTTGGCTGAGCGCTGGAGGTTCCGGGTGAGATCACGAGACCGGGAGTCCTTCACTATTCCCATGAGCACAGTTCCTGTTTTCTCTGCAGTTCTGACCAACTTCCGGTAAATATCCTTGACGGAGGAGAGCATGGCTTTCAGCTCCTTGTCTTCGGATACTACCGTGAGGTCTGAGAGGAGCGGGGTGACCGACCCGTCGATGAAGAGCACCTCAGGGGCATCCTTTTGCAGTCTATGGAGGGAGACAGAGTACTCCATACTCAGCCGAAAGAGAGCACTAAACTGTGAGAGATCGGACCTCGACTCGAAACTTTCCCTGATGACTATCCTTGGCTCAGGATCGAAGTTGGGAAAGTAATCCACTTTGACCCTCTTCCCAACACCAGTAAAGGTAACAGCGATCGCCCTTGCCATGAAGACATCAAGTCCCCTGAGCTCCTCAACGAGTAGACCACCATCAACTGCAGCAATATGACTGTGCGCTGAGACACGAGGGAGGGGAAGCTTAAGCACGAGCTGTTTGTCAACCCAGTGATCTCCTAAATCGGGAAGACTCCTAAGCGATGATTTCCATCTCTTCAACAGCTTAATCCTCTGCTGCAACCTCTGTTGAGCTCTGCGAATGATGTCTTCGATGTCCGAGTCGATCATAACAGTCTCCCTCTTTGATGCCATATATTTTTAGGTTGCTAGAGGTATTAAAATCACTGAAGACGACAAATCTAGTTCCCATATTTGCGAGCCTTGCAGGCAGCTATCAACCCAACATAAGGCGGAGAGGGTTTCCATGGGGTGCTCTTGAACTCAGGGTGAAATTGAGTTCCCATAAAGAAGGGATGACCCTTGACTTCCATGGACTCTGCAAGCTCGTTCCAGAATCCCGTGAATGTGAGGCCGCTGCTGCTGAAGTCTGAAATAAGATCGGGATTCACCTCGTATCGGTGCCTGTGTCTCTCCTTGATTTCGAGAGTCCCGTAAAGTTCTGCAATAATCGTCCCCGGGAGTAGAGTAACATCATACGCACCTAACCTCATCGTACCACCCTTATCCGTGATCTGTTTCTGCTCAGGGAGGATGTCGATGATCGGGTAGCTCGTACTC
Organism: Candidatus Heimdallarchaeota archaeon; assembly: GCA_027077875.1. Lineage (GTDB taxonomy): Archaea > Asgardarchaeota > Heimdallarchaeia > Heimdallarchaeales > Kariarchaeaceae > S139-21. The sequence goes on along the minus strand of JALWRB010000422.1, from coordinate 31,699 downwards.
TGATTTATCTCCGTCGAGTGGGCGTCGGGTTTACCCAGTACTGATCGAGCGTACTCTACGATTGCCAATTGAAAACCAAGACAGATACCAAGGAAGGGAATGCCTTTCTCACGGGCATATCTGATGGACCGTATCTTGCCCTCGGTGCCCCTGTCACCAAATCCACCAGGGACAAGTATACCGTCGACATGATCCAACTGATGGATACTGTCCTCGTCCCTTTCGATTGTCTCTGTGTCTATGTGGATGAGCTCGACCTCTACCCCCTGAGACCACCCCGCATGTTTCAAAGCCTCGTTAACCGAGATGTAGGAGTCTAAAAGCGTGGTGTATTTCCCTGGGACACCGATGACAACTTTCCCGCTGAGCTTCTCGAGATTCTCCTGCAGAAGTTTGTCCAGAGCACTCCAGTCTGGCTCTACCTCGGGCAGGTTGAGCGCCTGGCAGACGTAGTCACCCAGCCCCTGTGAGTCCAACTTACGCGGAGCATAAAGTACGTTCTCTAGATCGGGAAGGTCGTATACCGCCTCCTCTGGAACATCGCAGAAGTTAGCAATCTTAGACAATGCCTTCTGTGGGACTGGGACGTCACTCCGGCAGACAATCATATTTGGGAAGATCCCCGAAGCCCTGAGCTCTCGTACACTATGCTGAGCAGGTTTTGTCTTGTGTTCCTGCAGGTGCTTGGGGAAGGGCACATAGGTCAGTAGGACGGTGCACACATCAACTGCGGGGTGGTTTCTCTGCATTTGGCGAAGTGCTTCGAGGAAGGGAAAGCTCTCGATATCACCGATCGTTCCCCCGACCTCTATGAGATAGACGTCAGCAGGGTTGTTCTCTGCCCTGTCCTCTATTCTTCGGAGGATTTCATCTATGACATGGGGCACCACTTGGACTGTCTGGCCGAGGTAGTCACCCCTTCGCTCTTTCTGGATGACGGAGTTGTAGACCTGCCCCGTTGTGATGTTCTGGTGCTTGGATACCTGAATACCCAAGAACCGCTCGTAGTGACCAAAATCAACGTCCAGCTCTCCTCCGTCCTCCGTAACAAAACATTCACCATGCTCTGTCGGATTCATCGTCCCCGCATCCAGATTGAGGTAGGGGTCTATCTTGATCACCTGCACGCTCAATCCACGTGCTTCGAGATTCTTACCTATAGATACCGTGACGATCCCCTTCCCAAGTCCGGAGAGAACCGATCCGAGAATAAAAACGTACTTGGAGTTCTTGCCACTCTCGGGCATATTCACCCGTGACACGTTTAGAATTTAAACAAATCGACGAGGATCACAGACCGAGTAACCCCGGAAGCTCGGACTCCACCCAAGTACGGATCTCGTCCCTTATTTGGCAGAACCTCCTGTACCTCTCGTCCGGTGGAGCGGAGTTCGGATCAGTGAAGCCCTTGTGGAGCCTTTTTCCAGCCCCAGGGAATACAGGACAGCTCTCGTTGGCACTGTCACATACCGTGACCACTAGGTCGAAGGTCTCATCTATAAACTGGTCAACTACCTTGGACATATGGTGTGAGATATCGATCCCTATCTCCGACATTGCTCTGATAGCATGGGGAGAAACCTGCGTCACCTCTGTTCCCGCACTGAACGCCCTCACCCTGTCTCCGAGTAGTCCGTTGATCAGGCCCTCAGCCATTTGTGAGCGGGACGAGTTGTGTGTACAGATAACAAGGACTTTCTTCATAATAGGGATTTCTTACTCACCATTTAGTAGCTTTACTACAGGGTCTCGGAGATCTCGGAGCTGGTATCAAACCACTCTAATGTAGCAGCAACAGTATCTTCAAGGGAACGAGGAGAGAATCCAAGTTCCTGCTCGGCCCGTGTTGTCTTATAGTAGCTAGGTGGACCTGAATACTCCCTCGCCTGTTGTACGGAGATTTGGGGAATCTTGCCAAACAGCTTGGCTACAGTGGATGTAGCCCGCACATAAGCGATGAACATTCCCCTGCTGATCTTTCTCCTCGGTACCTTGATCTCAGGACGAACTTTATGTACCAGAGCAATAAGGTCAGCCATAGGGATGGGATCTCGGCTTGTTACGATGTACCGACCCGAGACCTCTGGTTTTTCGAACGCCATGATGTGAGCCTCGATGAGGTCACGGATGTCAACAATATTGAAGCCGAATGGGGGAATGAGTGGGATTTTGCGATTCCGGATCTGGTCGATTACGTTAACACTAGAAGATAACCTCTCCGGATTGAAGTATGGACCAAGAATCATTCCGGGGTTGAGTGAGACCATGTCTACACCAAGAGAGTGGGAAAGTGCCCACGCCTTCTGCTCTGCACGGGTCTTGCTGATCTCGTAGGGAATCTTCGACTCGGTGTTCCAGTGGCTCTCGTCCGCAAGACCTTCGGTTCTACCAACGGCTACGGTGCTCGACGTGTATACTAGTCGTCGTACCCCGTTTTCCTTTGCAGCGTAGACACTATTCAACGCCCCCTCCACATTCGGCCGAATAATCGTCTCTTCAGGATTCTTGAGACCAAACTTGAAAACAGCAGCCACCTGGAAAATACCATCAACCCCCTCCGCTGCTTTTATAAATTGTTCCCTATTCGTGATATCAAGAGGGACAACCTCTACCCCGAGATCTCTCAGCCATGATGTCTTCTCGATATTCGAGGGGTCCCGCACTGACGCCCTCACCTCATATCCACGTTCGTGGAGGGTGCGAACAAGTCCATATCCAAGGTGCCCAGTCGCTCCGGTCACCAACACTTTTGTCATAGGTCAGGCTGATCCCAGTAATATATAAGAGTTATTACATATCAGTAATTATTTATTCTAAATTTAGAATTATAATATATTTGTATCAGAAAACCTTCAGGATTCTCCCGTAACAGGTAGTACACTTAAATGGGTAGAATTGGGATATGATCTAGATGCATATCACGGACGAGGTCTATCGTGATCTACTTGGGATGACCATGACAGAGGTTTACATCCTTCAGTTCCTCCTCAACTACTCCGAACCCGTCCTGAGATACAATGTGCTCGAAGACATCAATGAATCACTCCCTCAGGATCTCAGATTGTCCCCCACGAAGTTCTACTACTCACTTTCCAAACTGGAGAAGAACAACTACATTGAACTTCGAGAAGGTAAGAGGAAAAAGTCTGCAATGGTGATCCCCCGCCCAAAGATCAGGGAGCTATTTCGGAACCTCCTGGGTGGTTTCGCTCTAGCGACAATTGATATGGGGAGAGAGGTGACACACCTCATCCACAAGTTCTTCCAAGAAAACAATATCCAGCGGGGTAAAAGAACCCTAACTGTAGCAGAGGAGCACATTGATCCTCATAAGCTCTCGGCTATTGGGCTACAGACAAAAAAACTCTTCATTCTGGCTGATGACGAACAATTTGAGAAGTTCAGGAATAGAAATAGCGACATCGATATCTTGCAATCAAGGTTTTACGACGGCAGAATCAGGGAGGCCGATAATTACTTCGACATCTCGATATGTATCACTGACCAGATCACGCAGCAGCTGTTCAACGAACTCGTGCGGGTTACAGAGGGAGTTGTTGTCGTAGGATTCATCGACAATGTCGAACCTCCAACTCACGTTTTAGCAGAGTCCCTACTCCGTCCCTTTATCCAGACAACAAATACTCTCGAATCCACGATTGAGCTGTTTGAAAGCACAGGAATCGAGCCAAATGTATTCAGGTATAGGGGCTTCGTCCTCGTATGGGCAAGAATTTACCAGTCAAAAAACAATGGATAAAATCGAGAGTACCTTTTAATGCCGAATCCAAAAACAAGAGCCGTGGCACTTAGCAAGACTGCCTCACGGCACAGAAAGAATGACACGGACGGGATTTGAACCCGCGCGCCACAAGGGCACTAGATTAGCAGTCTAGCCAAGTACCAGGCTCTTGAACCGTGTCGTCAAGTCTCCAGACAGCTGATGAACGGATCACCACCAGTTTTAGTTGACTTGTAAGTCCCCATCTATAGCTCTTCTTATATTGTTTTGCATAAGATTCGATTGAAGTGGGTACCAAGAGAAGCTTCCAAAGGCGAAGGAAAGGATGTCACTTGGAGAGGATTATATGTCCACAATGGCACTGAAGCTCCGACGAACGTCGATTGATCGCTCAATCTCCCTACTCATCAAATCGTTGAGAGTCTTGAGAAGAGCATCCTCGTCCATGGTGAGAACTCCATCCTCCAGACCGACGACCCTGACCTTAGCTACTGCATCTCGCATCGACTGCTGGAGCTCAATCTTCTCTTCTGAGGTGATGACTCCGTCCTCACCCGCGATGTCAAAGACCCTTTTGAACTCTCTGAGTTGAGCGTTGGCAGCGGCGAGGATCTGGTTCTCCTCCTCGGTTATTAAACCATCTTTAAGAGCCTGTTTCACGAGCTCAATGTAGATTTTGTTAATGTCGACAACTTTCACGATTTAGAATATTTGCCACCTACTTATACCTGTTGAAATCCAAATTTGACTAGAGGAGTATATACTGTCAAGAGAAGAGGTTGGATTTTTCATAATGTCCCGTCCCACTATGTTCTTTCTCTAGGTCTGTTAAATAGGGATCATGTAAGTAAAATCCCATCTACACACATCAGAGTTTCATGGAAGCTTCTTCATTTTTCTCGCACAAATGGTAAGAATTTATTACTATTCCACCTACATTTATTTAATGCAGGAAGAGACTTCAAGTAAAACTCTTCTGCTGCTCGGAGAGGCGGGTGCCCGTGGAATAGCGTGGTACGACAGCTACGACCGCCGGCAGATAGACCGTTTCACTGAATTTCAACTAGCTGCTTTTGAGATGAAGATCTCGTCTCGCTATAACCTTGGCATGCTCTCGGAGGGGAGGTACAATGTCTTCTTGGATGAGCCCCCAATACTCCTCCAGTCATTTGAGGACGTCAATGGGAAAAGGTACGCTTGTATGGTTTTCTTCGGTGCGCCCCCTGAGAATCCCGACAGGTTACTTGACACATTCAAGCAGGTGCTGTCACGAGGGGTGAAGTACTTCGCGAGGAAATTCTACAGCGAGGTCATAGACCTCATGGAGGGGAATTTTGAGGTCTCAGAAGATGTACGTTCTCTAACCCCGGAGGAGGCGATGTCCAACCTCAAAGCTATGGATATCCCGACATCGAACAAGAACATCAGTGGATCATTACTCTCCAGAGCAATTGCCGATGGTCTGTCCCTAGAGGACACAATGTTCCTAACGAATGTCACCCATATGATACTCGATAATATTGAGGGTACTGAGGACGTCGATGTCCCTCTCGATGCCAGTTTCAAGCTTGCTGAGTACTACCAGAAGCACGGTCTCAACCTTAAGACAGCGATCAGTCTCTTCGAGAAGATAGGAGAGACTGTGATGAAGTACGCAGCTACAACAAGGCTTGGCTTATTCATCCAGTGTAATCTATCCATAGCCTCCATCATCTACTACAATTTCCCAGAGGAGATAATGTACATGAGGGAGGTTCTGGATAGGATAGACGACGGTCAGTTACACGAGGTTGGTCAGATGCAGTGGGAAGAGTACTATGTCCTTCAAGGTCATCTCTACATGAAGATGGGGGACACAGAGAATGCCATCCAATCATACATGGTCGCAGTCGAGATAGCGGATGACACCAGTAACCCCTCCATTCACGTAGCGGAAGCTTACAAGGAATTGGCAAATTACTCTGCCCTCAACTATAATCTTGAGAAATCAGTTCAGCAGTCACTTGCCGCGTGGTCCATCGCTAAACAGTACGAACAGGATGACTTCGCACAGGACTGTATGGACAGTGCAGCTAAGATAGAGATGCGATGGGCAGAGTGGCTGATCTACTCAAGTCTTGTGCGGAGGATGGAAGGAAGACTACAAGAGGCCGTGCTAGACGTGTGGAGGAGCATGAAGCTTATCATCACAGCATACGGGCACGCCAGTCAGGAGGTGAGATTCGGGATACTCTCCACTTTTCCTAAACTCTTCATGGACATCCAGAGAATTGTGCTCGAGGCATACGAAGATGATTCAAATATGTCAATGATAGCTAGAAAAACTCTAGCCGATATAAACGAGAACTTCGCCCTACTCAGTTCCAATACGCTTTGGGATGAAGAGGCAAATGCACGGGTAGACTTCCTGAAAGCGCAAATTTCTGCAATGCTCCCGAAGCACAATCCGACCTTCCTGCTCATAGCAAACGATGGAAGACTTATGTGCGGAGGGAAGGTCAACGAGTCGGAGTGGCCAGAGATGAGCGCTCAGGAGGATCTCCTCAGCGGTGCTCTTTCGGCAATAATGGCACTCATCTCCGAGGTGACAGATACCTCCTCCTCGCTAAAGTCCATCAATGCAGGAGAGACCAATATCCTCATAGAATGGACCCCCTTTGCGATCGGTGCCCTCCTAACAGATCATGAATCCGGGACACTCAAGCAGGCCCTCTCACAGGCGATGCAGGAGATCATCCTCACCTACGACTCCGAACTCCTCTCTTGGGATGGGTTCAGCCTTAACTTCGACCCTGTAGCGGGGATTGTGAACAAGGCGTTCTTGAATGTCATCGGACAAGAGGGTTCTGAGTTATAGATAGATTTATTCTGCATGAAAATATTATTTTCCAATGTACCGCACCTGATTTGGCCTACCCTCTCTCATCTCGAGTTCACCATCGTGTTCAGACAGGAGCTTGCGAACATACGCCCGGGTTGTCGATTTGGGGATGGACAGCTCCTCTGCGATTTGCGTTGTGGACATAAGAACGCCCTTATTCTTCTTCAGGTGGTCGAGGATAATATCCGATATGAATCCTGGAGGTCGGTTCTTGCCTTTCCTTGATACTTTTTTCGAGGTGACAGGTTGTGTTGTTGAGAGGACGTGTGATCGGATCTCGTCTATACTCATTCCCCTGAATCTCTCCTGTTCGAGGAGGTCTGTCAGCAGTAGGATCGCCTCTGCAACAAAAGTGGTCTTGGTCGTTCCGGAGATTTCAGACCCCAAAGTGATGGTGTCTATGACGTCTTCCTCAAATCTGAAAGAAATCCCCTTCTTCATCGCGACCTGTCGCGGAAACTCATTCTGGATTAATTAACCTTTTTGTGGATTGTCGACTAATAAAAAATCATTCAAAGCTTCTGGAGAGTGCGCTTCTCGGTCTCGGGGTCTACCTCGGAGATCTCGACGGAGAAGGAATCCATCGGCTTGATCTTATCGAGGATTTCGAGGTTACTGGTGACCTTCCCGAAGCAGGTGTGGTTCCCATCGAGATGAGCAGTCTGTGCTCTTGATAGTACAATGAAGAACTGGCTACCCCCGGTGTTCCTCCCTGCATGCGCCATCGAGAGAACTCCACGGTCATGATACTGCTTAGAGTTACTAAGCTCACAGGCAATCCTGTATCCTGGTCCTCCTCTCCCAGTCTTCTCGGGGCATCCACCTTGGACAACGAATGAGGGAATGACCCTGTGGAATGCAGCATCAGCGTAGAAGCCACTCTGTGCGAGTTCGACAAAGTTCTTGACGGTGTTGGGAGTTGCGTCATCATAGAGCTCGAAATCCATATCACCGTATTTCGTGTGAATGATACCTTTCGTAGTCATTAGTGCAGGAAAGGTTCAGAAGCTTATGAATATTCCCCTTGAAATCAGTCTCGGACTGATAGCTTAATGAATTCGCTTATCATCGGGCAATTGTGGTCGTAGTGTTCTATCCGAAGCAGGGACTCCTCCATGAGATGGGAAGTGAACACCTCGAATCTCCAAGACGACTGCAGATCCTTTACGACGCACTTGTCGAGCACAAGAAGGAACTGAAAGTGGAGTTCAAACAGTCGGATCCAATATCCAAGGAAGACCTCATGAGAATCCATACACAGAACCTCGTGAACCTCATAGAGAGTACAAGCGGCGGTAGTAGAACCTACCTCACTCCGGACACGATCACCAATTCGGAGACATGGAAATCCTCACTTGCAGCTGCAGGAGCTGCAAATGAAGCAGTCATCTACTCATATAAAAAGAAAACAACTACAGTAGCCCTTGTCAGGCCACCGGGCCACCATGCGACCAGTGATGTGGCCATGGGATTCTGTTTCTTCAACAACATCGCTCTCGCTGCAGAAATCTTCCTCAGAGAGCATAGCAGGAAGAAACGAGTGCTCATCCTTGACATCGATCAGCATCACGGGAACGGAACACAAGACATATTCTATAACCGTCAGGACGTCCTGTACATCAGTCTGCACTGCAATCCGAAGTTCAGCTTCCCAGGAACGGGAGACGTCCTTGAGCTGGGAAAGGGGAAAGGCCTTGGATATTCGGTCAACATCCCCCTAGCATTCGAGACAAACGACAGGGAATACCTTAGGGCCTTAGACCAGATTGTCGTCCCCATCGTAGAACAGTACGAACCAGAGATCATCCTTGTCTCGATGGGGTTTGACGCCCTACTTGGAGATCCATACGGGGAGCTTGGTCTTACAGTCAGTGGGTTCAGGGAAATTGGAAGGAGGATTGCCCACATGAAGAAGAAATGCAAGAATAGGGTAGCATGCATACTCGAGGGAGGGTACAAATATAGCGAACTGGGGAAGGCCCTGATTGCGTTTCTCGAAGGCGTGGAAGACAAGTCAGGTTTCGAGCCGATGAGAGGGAGCGACCGCGATCTCGATCGGATCAAGTCAGTAATCAGGAACTACTGGGAAATATAAAGAATTTTAAACAGAAGAGCACTACAACAGCTAGTGACAGACCAGAGACCATCATGGGAGGTGTATTTCGGTGAACTTGCCAAGCAGGTAGCGACGAGGAGCACATGTCCGAGGAAGAGTGTCGGAGCTGTGATCATAAAGGACAGAAACATTCTCTCAACGGGGTATAATGGCTCGATAAAAGGCCTACCCCACTGTACTGAGGTCGGGTGTATGGTGGTGAACGGACATTGCATCCGGACAGTCCATGCCGAGGCGAATGCCATTATCCAAGCTGCCAAACATGGGGTGAACATCAACAACTCAGAAATCTATGTAACCGCTTCCCCCTGCTTCTACTGCTTTAAACTTATCGTGAATGCGGGGATCAAACGAATTTACTACCTCGAATTCTACAGAGATGAAAAAATCATTAAGATAGCCGAGGAACTTGATATCGAGCTGATTGACCTGAACAAATTGAGTTAGGACAAACAAAGGGTTGAAATCCAAGACAATTGATCAATAGTGTGAACAGAGCGGAGAAACTCTCCTACATCGGGATGACTATAACAGTGATATTCTGGGGACTCGCATGGCCCGTCGGTAAGATCATAGCCACAAACTTTAACGGCGCATCATTGACTGCTGCATTCTGGAGGTTCTCCTTTGCCTTTCCTGCTCTCAGCCTAGTGGTTCTCGCCAAGGAGAAGTCCATTAGTGTACCTAGAAAGTTCCATCCGAAGCTGGTTATCCTGGGATTCTTGCAGGTATCACTGTATAATTTTCTCTACCTCACGGGCTTGAGATTCACAAGCTCGTCAGACGCTTCACTCATCATCGCGCTGAACCCCACACTTACCGCGGTAATCTCCTCACAGCTCTATAGGGACGAAAAACTGACCCTAAACAGGGTCATGGGTCTTCTCATCGCCTTTGGAGGAGTCTCACTCATCTTCCTCCTGTCGCCCAATTCCACGGGACTTAACCCCCTTCTTGGCAACTTTGTGATATTTGGGGGAGCACTTGTCTGGGCTACAGCAACCAGCTTCTCCCGACCGATCTTCAAGGAGGTCACCCCCCTGAGGTACCAATTTTGGGTGACTCTGTATGGGTGGATAGCCCTCGGTCTGCTCTCACTCTTCGAGAGACCATGGGAAGTCGGTGTGTCCACCGAGTCCTGGTTTGCCCTTATCTATCTCGGACTGTTCGCTGCCGCTGCTGCTAACGTGCTCTTCAGCACTGGTGTGAAGCACTTGGGTCCGACAAAAACCAGCATCTTTGTCAACTTCGTACCTCTGATGGGACTCTTCTTCTCAGTACTCATCCTCCATGAAAACTTCTCTTTCATCTACATCATCGCCTTCGTCCTAACGACAATTGGGGTCTACCTCGTCAACCGGAAAACGCACCGAGAGACTTAAGTATAACGACGAGAATCGCCGTGTGAGGAACCTATGCTAGGTGAATATCTTCCACTTTAACAGATTTATGAGAAGAGACGAGACAGCAACAGATTCCATGAGGTGTAAATCGAATGCCCTTAGATAACCCCAAGTCAGACTTTTCAAAATGGTACTCCGAGATCCTTCTCAGAGGTAACATCATCGACGTTAGGACCCCCATCAAAGGAGCTAACGTGATACTCCCCAACGGATATGAAATATGGGAAAAGGTCAAAGAGATCCTGAACAAGGAATTCAAGGCCACCAATCATCAGAATGCTTACTTCCCCCTCTTCATCCCTGAGGAATTTCTCACAAGAGAGAGTGAGCACTTCGACGGATTTGTACCCGAGGTCGCATGGGTCACCAAAGTAGGAGACACTGAACTGAAAGAAAAATTCGCTCTGAGACCTACATCGGAGACGATCATGTACCATATGTATGCACAGTGGATAAAGAGTCACGGGGACCTCCCCCTTAAAATTAACCAGTGGGCAAATATCATCAGGATGGACACCAAGGAGACACGACCCTTGCTCAGGGATAGGGAATTTCAGTGGTCGGAGGCCCACACCTGCCATAGTTCAGCGGAGGAGGCAAAACTCCAAGTGGAGGAGTCTATGAAGATCTACGAGGCACTCTTTGATGCCCTAGGACTGTCATACCTCACACTCAGACGTCCCCCCCACGACACCTTCCCTGGCGCAGACTATTCAATTGCTTACGACTCCATCCTTCCCGACGGAAGGGCACTACAAATCGGAACCACCCATAACCTTGGACAGTCATTCGCTAAGGTCTTCGATATCAAGTTCCAAGATGTCGACGGATCCACTAAGCTCGTTCACCAGACATGCTACGGGGTGAGCACACGAGTACTCGCAGCGCTTATCGCCCTCCATGGTGATGATCAGGGACTAATTCTCCCTCCCAGTGTGGCACCCCTCCAAGTAGCCATCGTTCCCATCGTCTTTAAAGGGAAGAGCGAGGGAGTCATTGAGGCATGTAAGACCCTTGAGGAGGAAGTGAAGCGAGCAGGGTACAAAGTGCACGCTGATACCCGGGATAACTACACCGCAGGCTGGAAATTCGCAGAGTACGAGATGAAAGGTACACCCATTAGACTTGAAATCGGACCCCGTGACCTGAAAAACAACTCCGTTCTTCTGGTCCGAAGAGACACCGGTGAGAAGATCCCCGTCAACCGTGACGAACTCTTCACAGAACTCAAGAAACACATGGATGAGATCCAAGCAGGTTTGAAGAAGAAGGCAGATGAGATCCTAGACGGCTTCATTGTGGACATCGATGATTTCGAGAAACTCAAGACCCGTATGCAGAATGAAAGGGGATTTGCACGTGTGAACTGGTGCGGAGATGTCGCCTGTGCAGAGAATATCAAAGATCAGATGTCATCTGAGATCAGAGGAACTCGCGAAGATGTCAAGGAAGAGCCTACAGGTCCCTGTGTCGTCTGTGGGAACAAGGGCGTCCAGAGAGTGTACGTCGCACAAGCGTACTAAAAATCCTCTTGTTATATCTCTGAATAAGGAAACATTTAATTTAATCCAATCCTATCTTGGACTGATCGACGTTGAAAGAGGGACAGAAGATACCATTCAAATGTGAGAAATGCGAGAAATCCTTCGAACATCGATTGGGTCTTGAGCAGCATGTACACTCCAAGAATCACGGATTCAAATGCGAGAAATGCGACAAGATTCTATTATCCTCCTTCAGCCTGAAACAGCATATGGACGCAAAGCACAAGAAGTGGATCTGCGAGTTTTGCGAGAAGGAAATGGAGACAAGAAAGGGATGGCAGCTTCATCTCAATGCCAAGCACCTTACGGTAGAATGTCGAAAGTGTAAGAAGCGCTTTGCCTCAAAATCTGATCTTAAGATACATGTAAAGGATGAGCATACCCCTAGGTGCAATGTCTGTAAAATTGAGTTGAGAGAAAGAGATAGGATCTCCCACATGAGAGATGTCCACTTCATGTGTCCATGCGGTATTCAGTGTACGTCCAAGGAAGAGCTCTATGAGCATATCGACCAGACTCACAACAAAGTAAAGGTCTATACGACAGAGGAAGAGCCGCTCAAGACGGTGAAAAAGTACAGTCTCGAGCCCGAGTATCTCTGAACCTAATCCGATAACAAATCAGTCCAGCTCTCGAAGAGTTCCCTCATCCGGTAGTAGATCCATTCTTCTTCGGCACTGAACAGTCGCTTATTCTTGGACTCTTGATCCGTGCTCTGAGCGTAGGTCATGATCTTCTTGATGCGTGCCCTCATGATTTTATTGAAGGACCCCTTCATCGAGGTCAGTTTCCGAACAGCCATTATACCACTCTCTTGCTCCAACCTTCTGATCTCCTCCTTCACCCTACGGATGAACATGGAGGTATTGAGCTCGACCAACGAGCTGCTTTTGTTCTCGTCATAGGATATCTGCAGAAGGCGGTTGAGATCAACTTGCTGGTCACGGTGGTAGCGGACAATACCCTCATCGATGAGTACTTCAGCAAGCCAGAGAGGGAGTTGAATGATATCGTCCTTCCTCAGGGACAAGTGGTAGTTCTCAATGTCCAGCGTACCAAAATCTCGGAGTGCTTGAACCTCTATTTTCTCCTCCTCGAACTCCCACTCGATTCTCCGCATCTCCTCTTGGAACGCCTGCTTCATACGTATTGTCTTTCCGCCAAACTCTGACTTAAATCCTTGTATTCTACACTCCTTTGCAAACTATTATTTGCTATTCTTCAGGATAGCAATTAATGAGCAAGAAGATTCCAAAGCGTGGCGGAGGGTGGAACGCGGTGAAGTACTCATTCGTCATGTCTATGAAGGCGGGCGGACCCCACAGATTGCTCGGAGCTCTTAGACGCAGGAATACCTGCAAGGCCTGTGCACTGGGAATGAAAGGGATGAGGAATGAGCTGGGACAGGGCTTCCAAGTCTGTAAGAAAGCCATGCAGGCGATCGTACAGGATCTAAGACCAGCTATTAAGAGGGAATTCTGGGCGAAGAATAGCATTGAGGCTCTCATAGCCATGTCACCGAAGAAGCTAGAGAGTCTTGGAAGGCTCGGGCATCCTCTGCTTCGTGAAGAGGGGGACACACACTTCCGACCCATATCATGGGATGATGCCTTCAGTATGATCCATGAGAAGATGCTTAGAGCCACTCCAGAACGAACAATCTACTATGCTTCGGGTAGATCATCAAATGAGGCAGCATTCCTCCTTCAGCTCATGGCCAGACAGCAGGGGAGTAATCATGTAAACAACTGTAGTTATTACTGCCACCAGGCATCTGGAGTTGGGTTGGGTCAGACTTTCGGATCGGGTACCGCAACGGTAACCCTAGAGGACGTTACCCGTTCGGATCTTCTCATTCTCATCGGAGCTAATCCTTCGAGCAACCACCCGAGATTCATGACCCAATTAATGGCATTGCGTGAGAGGGGAGGGAATGTCGTGGTTATCAATCCCCTAAAGGAGATTGGGCTGCAGAGATTCTCGATACCAAGTGAGGTGAAAAGCCTTTTCTTCACCAACGAAATAGCCTCCCATTACTTACAACCGCATTGTGGGGGAGACATGGCATTTCTCAAAGCTGCAGCAGTGAAGCTCTGGCAGGAGGATCGAGTGGACAAGGAGCGGATGAAGAGGTACTGTGACAATTTCGACTCTTGGAGATCAGACATTGAATCCAGCGACTACAACAAATTACTTGAGTTCTCTGGGCTGGACAGGAAAGAGTTAGATACATTCTGCGACCTTCTTGTCAGCTCTGAGAACATAATCTTCTCGTGGGCCATGGGTATTACCCACCAGAAGCATGGTGTCGAGTCCGTGCGGATGATTTCTGCTCTTGCACTTATGCTGGGTATGGTCGGGAAAGAAGGGGCAGGGCTACTTCCTCTCAGGGGACACAGCAACGTTCAAGGAGTAGGAACAGTCGGTGTCGTCCCAAAACTTAAGCCAAAGATGGTACAGAGAATCGGGGACAAACTGGGACTTAAGGTCCCAGATCACGAGGGATTTGATACCTATGCCTGTATGAAAGCCATGGATGAGGAGAAGGTGGATGTGGCCTTCTACCTTGGTGGGAACCTACTGTCATCCAACCCAGACACCGAATGGGCAAAGAGATCCCTCTCCAAAGTTCCGTTCACGATTCAGCTTTCCACTACGCTCAACTTTGGACACTTAGTGGGACAAGGGAGAACATCCCTTATCCTCCCTGTCAGGACGAGAGACGAGGAAAGTCGGTATACCACTCAGGAATCCATGTTCAATTTCGTAAGGTACTCCGAGGGAGGCGCAAGACCACCAGTCAAAGATCTTCCCTCAGAGATCGAGATCATCACGAAGATAGCGAACCAACTCTTTGGGAACAATTCAATTGAGTGGAATTCTCTGGTGGATACCGATAAGATCAGACGTCTAATATCTATGGTAGTTCCGGGTCTCGAGAGGATCTCAGATGTGGTGAACGAGGAGTTCACCATTCCGGGAAGGATCTACCATGAGAAGAAATTCTCTACCGATACGGGAAGGGCCCAGCTTGAGGTCCTCTCTCCCCCTGATGCCCGTCCATCCGAGGGAAGATTTAACCTCACAACCTTCAGATCAGAAGGACAGTTCAACTCAATTATCTATGAGGAACAGGACTTGTACAGAGGAACGATGCACCGAGATGTGGTTCTGATGAATCCGGAGGACATCGCTAACCTCGGAATAAAAGACGGAGAGTACGTGAGAATTCGATCTGCTGCAGGTGAACTTACAGTTCAGGTCGTGTCTTATGATATCAGAATGGGAAATGTAGGAATGTACTATCCAGAAGGTAATGTTATCGTACCACGAGAGTTCGACCCCCAGTCCAAGACACCAGTGTTCAAACGGGTAGAAGTTACAATTTCACCGATACAATACTAGGAGTCACCAAGTATCTCCACCTCGATTTCTTTGAATACTCCATCGATTAACTTCCAGAATCTGATGTTGGCATTGTCCTTAGTCACGGAGATCACTGCGTAGATCCAGTTTGAAACTGCAGAGGCCCTGTCCGTTTCTGACGGCTCGGGAGGATGATTGGGATGGGAGTGGTAGTTCCCTATGACCTCAAGACCGGCCTCTGCAGCATTGTCGTCAACGCGTATGAGATCGAATGGATCGATGGTATAGGTTCTTCTGGGATCAGAACTGGTCACATTGGCGACCGGTTCAACAGACACTATGCTCTCACCATCGGACATCAGGAACCCACAAACCTCAAGCGGATATCCGTTTATGCAATGTTCGATGATCTCTGAGATAACATCCCTGCTAATCCTAAGCAGCTGAACCACCCGTTAGAGATCCCTTACCCGAATCAATTCGATTTCGAGATCCTCAGTAATCTTCGCGAAATGAGGTGTGACTTTCCTATACGGCCCAGCCTTTGATGAGAAAACAGTGAGCAAGCGGTCGTTGAACTGCCATCTATATCCTGATTTCACAACTGAGTGGGACCGGATGAAGTAGTCCAGATCGTGAAGCTCCATGAACTCATCGAAGGCATCCCTACCGAATCGGTAGCACCCCTCGCCACGGACCGAGGATCCGAATCGCCGAAGACGTCCGTCAGGATCGTTCCAGATGAACTGCCAGTCAGTCGATCCAGGAGTGGGTTCGGATTTCTTAAGCTCTAGTCGCATCATGTGGAAATAGACAGTCTCTGTCGGGATACCACCGTGTGTGACAAAGATCGAGTCCCCGAGCTTCGCGGCAATAGGGAGCTTGTTAAAGGTCATCTGGAAGTCCTCGTATGTGTTCAGCCAGTAGTTGGAGACGAATCCCCTGAAACCATAGAAGGAGTTCACACTCCGTATTTCGTGGTTACCTCTGAGGAAATATATCTGCTCTGGGTACAGGGCCAGGTTGGCGAGGATAGCGACAACGCACTCGATCATCTCGGGTCCGCGGTCCACTACGTCACCGTTGAAGATTATCCGGTCGACCTTCTGCTCCGAGAGAAGGTCAAATGCCTTCTGAACAGACGTAAGATCACCATGAATATCGCCCACTATAAGCGTCCTTTCAGCCGGGAGATCAAGAAGCTTCCTCTGCCTCTTCAAGACGTTGGAGGCAGTGTACAGGACTTCCCGCACCTGATTGCTACTGAGTTCAAGCGCCTTCTCAGGATGTTTGAGCAGGTCAACTATTCGTATTTCTGCCATCTTCATCCTCCAGTATCATGTACCCTACGATTTCCATCCCCAGTCCCTCGAACATACGCTGGGATGCTTCGTTCTCTTTGTACACCTCGCACACTAATTTCTGTACGTTCTTCTCCTCGAAGTAGTCGATGATGAATTTCAGTAGAGCCAGTCCAATCCTCTTCCCTCGATAACGGGCAAGGACACCTATCCCTGCAATGGCTCCGGCCATCAATTCCGGTTCGTAGAAGTCTGGTTCGACAAACAACATAGTAAACCCGACCATGGTTGAACCTAAGGTAGCGATGAAGGTCTTGTCTTCATCAAAATTCTGAACCTCCTCCAACGTAATGGCCCTCGACGGATCCGGTGCAGCTAAGAATATCTCATTGTATAGATTCATGAGGCTCTCTGCGTCCTTCTCACTTACATAATTCCGTATCTTGATTGAGGAGGCGACCCTTGACTCCTCGATCTTGTGCCTGAGCTCATCCCTTTTGGGGAGCGCATCCTCAAAGCGCATAGCCATGCGGTAATACAAATGCTGTCCTTGTGCAACACTTGGAAGCCCATCGTTCCTGCGGATGTCTTCCCTGACAGATTTATCCTTAGTGAACGAACGGATCTTGAGCCTTACCTGCTTCTCAGTCTCCTTGTAGAATTCTTTGGGATTGAACCGACCACTCATGGCTAAGTAACCGAATGAGTAAGGGTGTATAAAGCTTTAGTGTGCTGTGTAAGGAGAAAGTGCCACCTATTCTGCTACGAGAGCCTTCTCCCATTCATGACAGGTTGTAATACGACATGTCAAATTCGCAGAATTTTGGGACTATAGACCCCATAGTACCATTATCAGCGAACTTATTAACTTCGAAATATTTCGAATATCGTGCAAAATAAAGTAATTGTACTCAGTGTAATAGGCGTTGTTCTAGTTGCAGGACTTGCTTCATATGCAACATGGCAACTTGGATTCTTGGATAGGAAAAATATTGAGTTGAAGGACTATGGAGTGGCAAAAGATTTCAACCTCACAAACATCGAGGGAGAGCGAGTACTGTTCTCTGCCCATGACGGGAAGGTAAGATTGGTCACATGGATCTATACCCATTGTACGCAGGGATGCAGTACAATTGGTCTGAAGGTTATTAACATGATAGAAAAGCTCAACGAGGACGGATACGGAGATATGGTGGAAGCATTCATTATAGACTTCGACTTCCTTTTTGACAACAGCTCCACTCTCACTGAATGGGCCCACAAGATGGCTGGTGAGACCTTACCTCTAAACATTGAATTCCTCCTAGGTACGGAGCGAGAAATCAATCAGACAGCACGGGATTGGAACTTCTACTACAAGTACGTGAATATGACAGAGATGACTGAGACAACGGAGACAAACAGCACTTCCATGGAAGGGCATATGGAGCATAGTATCGTTTGGGTTCATCCGTTCATCGTCACATTTGTCGATACCAATGGGACCATCCAACACTACGAATCTGGTCTGACTTGGGACTATAATGACGCAGTCGATGTGGTCAAGTACATGGTTGATAACTGAGGAAGGGTGTGATAGGTGAGAGCGAGATTAATCATTGTTCTTTCCCTATTCCTTATTACCAACGTGTCCGCTACCCCCTATGAAATCACGGTACAAGGACTCGCTGGAGAGGACATCAAGCTCTCCTCTTACAAGGGAGATGTATTTCTCCTTGACCTCATGGCAACATGGTGCCAACCCTGTGCGATACAGACAAGAGACTTTGTTCAGAACTACAAGGAGCTCAAGGACACATTGACCCTTGTTTCAATCAGTGTGTCCCCTGCTAGTGATACACCCTCAAAAGTGAATAAGACCAAGTATGAGAGCGGAGCAACATGGACTTTTGCTATTGACACCTACCTGCAGGTCTTCGATGAGTACAACCCCAGTATACTTCCTACTCTTCTTCTCTTCGATGTGGCTGGTAATCTTATAGAGAGGTGGGAGGGTATCACAAATTCATCAACGATTCTCGATAGGCTCAACAGCACGAAAGATAGAGTTACATTCCCTTTAGCTTCGTTTCTTATCTTCATCACACCAATGTGGGCAGTACGTAGATCGTACCCCTAGGTAAATTATTAGCAAAGTGTTTAAATAATCAAGATCGATTCTTGATTCGTGCGAATGTATTCCAAACTTGCAATCCTTGCAGTAATTGGCATGATGATCACCCCAGTGGCAGTTGTTGCCGCCAACAAGAAGCTCTCAACCCAAGAAGCCTGTGACAAACCTTCACTCGGACTCCGAGTAGTCGAGGGCTACTACGCTGATATCGATAATGATGGAACCGCAGATGACGTCTACGGGAGGGTCGTGATAGACCTCATGTGCGGAAACAGATTCCGATTCGATTACAAGGTCACACTCACGCTCCCATCGGGGTTCAGTGTCAGTGACTACCTCAGCATCAACACAAGACTCAAGACACTCGTGATTGAGACAGTATTCTACAACTACGCTCTGGAGAGCGGTGACTACATTATCTCTGCAGAGGGACTTCTCTCTACAGGTGGGCTGAGCTATACATATGCTGACATAATCTTTGACCCACCAGGGGGAATCACTGGAACCGGCTCAATCTCCTCTACAGTTTCCTATTAAGAAGGGTACCTGATGGATACGTTTACTTACACAGATCAATTGATCTTCAACGAGTTGAACATTGATCCGTTCAAGAGCGCTCATGCCATCGCACTGAAGCTCGGATTATCTCCACAGAAAGTAAGGAACCGTATTAGGTACATGAAGACCTCAGGTCTCCTCCGTCCCGATTTCGAGATCAACGATCCCTTGCTTGGCCACAGAGTGCAGACTGAGGTGGTGGCATCATACTATCCCCCCAGTATCGGTCTCCAACGGGAGTACGTGATATTCACAGAGATTGAGACCAAGGAACAGATGGATAAGCTGATACGATACTGTGACGAGCACCCCTACACTCATTACCGGGCAGTCACCTATGGTACAGGATCCAACCTCTACGTACAGTTCGATATCCCTACAGATTCAGTTGGCAAGATGACATATGCGAACACGCAAATAGCCCATGGATTAGGAATAGGCCTAGAGATTCTGCACGGTACTGGACAAAGCTTGGAAATACTACCTAGCTTCAGCAACTGGTCGTTCTTCAGGGAGGAGTGGAATTTCGCAGAGAATAAACTCGCAGATAGAGGATTACTGATGAACTCACTCTGGGAGGATTTCCTCGAATTCCCAAAAAAATATGAACCCGAATACTACTTCAAAGCTCCAGAGGGTAAGTACATCATGTCAGAGATGGAGAGCAAACTATTGAGAGAGTTGACGATAAATGCTAAAATCAAGCTTGACGAGCTGTGTAAGACATATGGGAGGACCAAGTCTGTGATCTCTCGCTATATCAGCCGCTTGAAAGAGAGGGTGATTTACAGGGGAAAATTACTATTCAGGGAAGAGTACTTCGGGATGAACTCCTTCCAGATCGTCTCTGGAGAGTTCCGTCATGGGAGCAAGATCGCTGGAGATAGCCTGATGACCTTCTTCAGGAGTAACCCCCTACCTCTTTCAGGATCAATAGTTACTGATGGGAGGAGATTTCTCATAGAAGCAATAGCCTCTCCAATTATTATCGCAGAGTTGAATAATTTCCTCTGGGAGAAAACAGTAGGATCCAAGTTGAAATCTAGAACGACCTTTATCCCCAAGACATTCCTCTACTATTTCTATCCAGAAAACTACAAAGGTAAGGGAAGATGGATCGAAGAGAGAGAGTACATCATCGACCAGCCACTTCAAGTGATCAAGCAGTAACACATCCACAGAATGGACTAAGTAGACGATATTCGTACAATCCAACCTTGATCATATCTAGGTTTTCCTTTCCCTAAGAGTCTGACGAACATAAAACTATACAAGAATTAAGTAATTAAATCATTGAGAACGAAAGTAGAAACATCAGATTCAAAATTGACCCACATCAAAAATTCGTATCTGAGCAGCAATTTTTTCCAACCACCACCCACATATCGTCCTTGAAGATTCGATATTCAGAACAATTAACAACTGAATATTCTCGATATCGTAATCATTCATGAAATTCAGATAAACTTAAGAAACACACTAGCGAGAGGGACGATAGACATCCGACAGAAATGTAACGGGTATGCAATCCGCAAAACCCGACGCAATTTTGTCCCAAAAGTGATGAAAAATGAACATACAGTCAAGAAAATTGAAATTTGCACTTGGCATATTCCTGCTGATATCTTCCAGCATAGCCATAGCAAGCATCTACCAAGGACCGAGGACACAGGTAATTGTGAACTTTGAGTCCTTCGATGATGTCTCTATCACAGCCCTTGAAAGTCTAGGGGTTAAGATTGATAGACAGTTCAGCATAATACCCTCGGTCGTCGTGGACCTACCAGTCTCGATGATCTCTGCAGTGGAGAACCTACCAGGTGTCTCCTCTGTACAAGAGAACCAGAGGTATACCGTAAGTGTCGTGCCAAACGATCCAGATTATGGGCAGCTCTGGGGTATGGACAAGATCAGCGCTCCCGCTGCATGGGACGTCAGGACAGATGCCAGCTCAGTTATAGTCGCTGTCATTGACACTGGTGTACAGATCACCCACCCCGACCTTGCGGCCAACATCTGGTCAAATCCGGGTGAGATTGCAGGTAACGGAATCGACGACGACGGTAACGGCTACGTTGATGATGTCAACGGCTGGGACTTCGCCAACAACGACAACTCAGTCTACGACTCGACATCTGACGACCACGGTACCCACGTAAGTGGAACCATTGGTGGTGTCGGAAACAACGGAGTTGGAGTTGCTGGAGTTTCATGGAAGGTAAAGATCATGCCCCTGAAGTTCCTGACCTCAACAGGTGGTTCAACTGCTAACGCCATTACCGCAATCGAGTACGCAACCAACATGGGTGCTAACATAATCTCCGCCTCATGGGGTGGTGGTGGTTACGATGCAGCTCTGAAGAGTGCAATCGAGGCATTCCCAGGTCTGTTCATCGCAGCAGCTGGAAATGACGCTAGTGACAACGACGCAACCGCTAGCTATCCCGCTTCGTACAACTCACCCAACATCGTTTCAGTTGCATCCACAACCAGCACGGACGGACTCTCCTCCTTCAGCAACTGGGGAGCAACAACTGTTGACCTCGGGGCACCAGGTTCGAACATCTATTCGACTTGGCCCTCCAATACCTACAACACAATTTCGGGAACATCCATGGCTACACCACACGTATCTGGTGCAGCAGCACTGATCCTTGCAAATGACCCAACACTGACACCCGCTCAGCTCAAGGCCAAGCTCATGGATTTCGCTGACCCCATCCCAGCACTCAATGGAAAGACCGTAAGCGGAGGTAGGCTGAATGTTTACGCTTCCCTGACCGGAACTGCCCCACCACCACCGCCACCACCACCACCAACCGTCACTGAGACCTTCACTGGTTCAGTTAGCTCGGGTACACCTAACCAGATCCACTACTTCAACGTGGATGCAGCAGGTGACATCTCGGCAACACTCAACTGGGGAACCTCGGCGGATCTGGACATGTATCTTTACGCACCCGGAGCAGACCCTAACAGTGCTACTGGGTACCTCGTGAGAGCTTACACAACCTCCAACCCCGAGACGATGACCTACAGTGCAACAGCCACAGGTCAGTACGCCATCAGAGTCAACCTGTACTCAGGAGTGACCTCATCCTACACACTGGACGTCACTCACCCCGGTTCAACAGCTGGTGATACTACTGCACCCTCACAGGTAACTGGTCTGACCGCAAACGCAGTCAGCTCATCGCAGATTGATCTCAGCTGGAACGCAGCTACCGATGACGTCGGTGTCACGGGTTACAACATCTACAGGGATGGAACTCTCCTGACCACCAGCACATCCACAAGCTACAGTGACACAGGTCTGAGCGCAAGCACGACCTACTCCTACCAAGTCTCAGCATTCGACGCAGCAGGCAACGAGGGAGCACTGTCAACAGCTGCTTCTGCTACAACCCAAGCACCTGCCGACACCACCGCACCCTCACAGGTGACTGGTCTAACTGCAAGTGCCGTTAGCACATCACAGATCGACCTCAGCTGGAATGCTGCTACAGATAACGTCGGTGTCACGGGTTACAACATCTACAGAGATGGAACTCTCCTGACCACCAGCACAACAACCAGCTATAGCGACACAGGTCTGAGCGCAAGCACGACCTACTCCTACCAAGTCTCAGCATTTGACGCAGCAGGAAACGAGGGAGCACTGTCAACAGCAGCTTCTGCTACAACCCAAACTCCTGCCGACACCACTGCACCATCAATCACCATTGTCAGTCCTACCGGAACTGTTTCTGGAACAATAACCGTCGATGCAACCATCACGGACAATGTTGGAGTCACCTCTGCAGACTACAATATTGATGGAGGAGCTTGGATCGCACTCAGCAACTCTGCTGGCAACTCATGGACTGCAACACTCGATACTACCACCATGGCGGATGGCACATACACCATCAACTTCAGGGCATTCGACGCAGCAGGTAATCAGGGAACAGCATCTGGTAGCTTTACCGTGAGCAATACCCAGACAGGTCCCATCACCGAGACCTTCACCGGTTCAGTCAGCTCATCAAGCCCCAACCAGATCTTCTACTTCGACGTGGGTAGTGCGGGAGATATTTCAGCCACCCTCTCTTGGGCAGGTTCGACCGATCTCGATATGTACCTCTACGCACCCGGAGCAGATCCTAACGGAAACAGTTATGTTGCAAGAGCATACACCCTCTCCAACCCCGAAACCCTCTCCTATGCCGCTTCACAGACCGGCACATGGGCAATCAGGGTCAACTTCTACTCGGGCAGTGCAGTGAGCTTCACGCTCGATGTCACCCACCCAACAGGTTCTGGCTCACCACCACCACCACCACCATCAACTGTTACCGATACCTTCACCGGTTCAGTCAGCTCATCAAGTCCCAACCAGATCTTCTACTTCGATCTAGGGAGTTCAGGAGACATCTCAGCCACCCTCTCTTGGGCAGGTTCGACCGATCTCGACATGTACCTCTACGCACCTGGAGCAGATCCTAACGGAAACAGTTATGTTGCAAGAGCATACACCCTTAACAACCCCGAGACCATAACCTACGCTGCCACACAGACAGGCACATGGGCAATTAGGGTGAACTTCTACTCGGGCAGTGCTGTCAGCTTCACGCTCGATGTCACACATCCAGCTCCCGCAGCACTGAACGCTTTCAGCCTTGACAACTACCAGGTTCCCAACACACAGAACCTCGTGAACGTCGACGCTCTTCTGTTGCAGACAATTATCTAAACTAAATATCTGATATCTTAAATACAATATTTCTTAAATCAATATCTTAGGAATATAGCGAAGAATCTATTAGATGAATACATACCTGAAAATGATTTTAATGACTAATCGTCCTGATAGGTCGAGGTCTTTGAAAATTCAAGGATTTTATTGTTTCAAGACATTGCAGGAGGGAGTCTTCTAAATCATGGTAGTGCAGACCGAGGATGTAGACAGACCTCGACGGATCGAGGAGACTATTCATCTCTGAGAGATTGAGTAGCTCCGTGTTCAGCAACCATGACTTGATACCAAAGGTACCCTGCACCTTGACAATACCCCTGAGGACACCAATAGGTAGCTTGAAGATCCGACGATTGGTATCTAACACTCGCTGAAAGATTGAGAAGAGCTCAGAGCGTCTTAGTGACCCGTTGTTCACGTAGAACTCTTTACCTATTGTAACATCGGGCCTATCTATGACCCTAATTATAGCGTGGATAAAATCCTCAACATATGTATAGACTATCTTCGTATCTTTAGAGGTGAATCTCAATCCCCTTGTGAAGAGGGTGAATATGTGTGGTACACCTGTGCCACCCATCATCGTGCTATAGATCATCCCAGGTGTAATAATCGTGAAGGGAGCGGAACTCTGCTTAAGATGCAGGTAAAATTCAGCCTTTGTTTGCGCGTAGTGTGTTACGAAGCTCTCCCCAGAATGCACCATTCGCTCGCCTTCCTCCTCGGTTATCCAGTCATTGGTATTACCGATGATTTGACGACTTGAGATATGGATAAAGTGTTTACCTCCTTGGGCGATGAACTCCGAGAGGAGGTTCTTACTCGCCTCAACATTCACTCTTGTCATCTCCAACTTTTCATCTCTCGTAAGATTTCCAACCTGCACCTGTGCGGCCAAGTGAATAACGACAGCATCAGCCAAGTAGTCCCTATACAGATCGATCTCTTCAAGATCTGCAAGAACAACGGTTGCACCGAAAGAGGTAAACTTCCTCCACAGATCTGGATCAGACCGTCTGAGGAGACAGTAAACCTTATGCCCAGCTTGGCAAAGTCTGGGTACGAGGAACCTTCCGATATGTCCCGATGCCCCCGTGACGAATATTCTGCTCATACGAAATTCTCTTGAGTTTGATATAAGAAATAGTGAAATACGAGAGTTCACTGAACACACATCTGAGAGAATACCCATATGTTACGTAAGTACCACCACCACATATATTCCTGCGACCCTTTCTGAGTTTCGATGGCCCTAAATGACATACTTCCGTTGATTACAGCAGGTGTTGCACTGCTTGTTGGTATAGCCGCTGGTAGGATAAGCAGGAAGACACAGAACCAGGTGAGGACGACGGTGAAAACCAAGAAACTACCCCTTCATTTCGTAGCGATTGCGGGAGAGGCAGACCCATCCTCACTTATTGAGATTGCAAAGGCAGGGGAGCCTGTCTTCGTGAATCTCAAGCCACTCAGGACATCCCCTATGGTGAGGTCAAGATTCCTCAACTCTCTTGGAAAGGAAGCAAGAGCTCAGAACCTGCAACTTAGCGAGGTGATGAAAGAGTTAGTACTTCTCACAGATGGGAAGCAGCTTATCAGAGTGAAGACTCTAACTGAGGTAGTCCCTGAGTTCAACGATGACTCCGCCGTAAGATCAGCTCTTGAGAAAGTAAGCACACAAGCTAGTTAGACCTACAGCAAAGTCAAACAATTTGATCGTGGCATACAGGACAAACCTCACTTTCTGCACTGATAAAGCTCCGACAACTCGGACAAACTATTGGATCTCTATTACTCCTCTCGATGTCGAGAATACGTTTTGTCTTTTCATAGTCCCTAGGGAGTTCACGGTCACTTACCTCTATCTTCACCTTACCACGGAGTGCAATGACGGTGAGGACAGCGAACAGTGTAGACAAGGAGAATGAGAATAGGATAGAGACCTCAAGTGGAAAAAAGGTGATGAATACATAGAAGAAGAAGATGCCAAAGAAGTAAGCAGGTACCATCAGGAGAAATGAGCCAAGGATACCAAGGAGGAGACCGAGGAAGACACCGAAAACCACGTCCAGTATCACCGACTGCTCGCTGTACCGATCGAGGTGCTTGTAGATGTCGAGAAGACCTCGAACCGTATTAGCCTCGAGGTTATCGCCGAAGGTGAGGACAAGGAAGGTAGTAGCCACCGCAATGAGGAGAGCTATGAGGAGAACGAGGACGGGGCTAGAGAAAAGGGTGATAACTAGAGGTACTGGAACAACCAGCTGAGTGAGGAGCCCGTTGAGAAAGAAACCAGCAGAGAATATCAGGATGAAATTCACCATCCATATTAAGCCGAGGATCTGTGGAAGTAACGATGTCACCGGACTGTCTGTTGACTCTGTTGTATGTATTTTCCACATGGGAACGAAATCTATGTTGCCTCGTGGGAGCCTGACCACAATACACGGTCTATGGGCATCGATTAATACCTATTGGTCAACAAGTGAACAAGAAACATGATCCATACGCTTTTTATTCTCCACTGGGAGGGAAATATGATCATGAATGGTACGATCATCTCCATAGGTCTGGAGTCGTCAGCTGACAAGTGTGGAGTCGGGATCATCACCTCAGAAGGGGAGATTTTGGCAAACGAGAGGTCGACCTACAAGCCACCAATTGGTGAGGGTGTGATACCAAGGGACGCAGCAGAGCACCACGGAGACCAGTTTCCTAAACTCATCGCAAAGGCACTGCAAAAAGCAAAACTTGAGCCCAGTGAGATTGACCTGGTGTCCTTCACCCAAGGGTCGGGCATGGGTCCCTGCCTTCGGATGGACGCAATAGCAGCCCGAACACTCTCAGTCATCCTTGATAAACCAATCGTGGGGGTCAACCACCAAGTCGCCCATGTCGAGATCGGGAGGTTACTAGGAGAGATGGATGACCCGGTTGTCCTCTACGTCTCTGGTGGAAACTCACAGGTGATAGCTCTCTCTGAGAACCGATACCGTGTATTCGGTGAGACACTCGACATCCCTCTCGGGAACTGCCTTGATGTCTTCGGTCGAGAGATGATGCTAGACGCCTCCAAGGCACCTATGGGGAAGGTTGTAGAGGACTATGCCAGACTCTCAGATGAGTATGTAGAGCTACCCTATGTGGTTAAAGGGATGGATCTCTCGTTCTCCGGGCTACTGACCGCCACTACAAGAACCGCAAAATCAGGTAAATACTCCATCGAGACAATGTGCAACTCCCTTCAGGAAACTGCCTTCGCCATGGTCACCGAGGTGGCTGAGCGGGCACTTGCACATCTCGGGAAGGACGAGGTCTTGGTTACAGGTGGGGTTGCCGCGAACAGTAGATTGAAGGAAATGCTCAATGATATGGCTTCAGAACACTCATCAAGGTTCTTCGGGCTACCAGCTCCGACCGCGATTGACAATGGTGTCATGATTGCGTGGACAGGTATTCTTATGCACCAGAACGGGTACAGACAGAGGATCGAGGACACCGCTGTTAGACAGCAATTCAGACCGGAGGAGGTCGAGCTAATCTGGCGATGATTCGAATTCGGAATGGAATAGCAAACACCAGTCTTTTTACCGCACATGTTGCGCGGCATTCGTACCCCAAAGTGCCCAAATAGTAAACCTTTGGCGCTCTTGTTCAGAAAGACGCGTATACGTAATTGTACCTACTCACGGCGAAAGATATTTGAAGAGAATTTTAACAACAGATACCTGAGCGTGACATACACATTCAGGTCGAACCCTGATATTGACACATTGGTCAATGAACGGGAGGCCATATCTATGTCCTTATCCGAGAGACAGATAAATCGCGAGGTTGTTAACAACGTCCTGAATCTCACAGGAGTGGACATCTCCATGAAGTGCGACATCCTCCTGCAAAGCATCAAAGACCTTGCAACCACCTTCACCATCCTGAAAAGTTTCTATGAGGTAGGAAGGATATCTGAGGAGGAGTATGCAGAATTTCTCAAAAACTTTGTGAACAAGCTAAAATCTGCCAGAAGGATGGTGGACCTCGATCCGAGAAAGATGAGCTCTGTGAATTATTAATCCGAACCTTCTAGTAGGTGTGCATGTTCCTTCAAGATATTCTGAGTAAGCTCTAGTGATTGGATGACCGGTCGTGATCTCGCTATTATCTCGATGAAGTTCAACTCATTGGGATACCGAGGTACGACGTGGGCGTGCCAGTGCTTGATCGATCCACCAGCCACGGGACCTTGGTTCCACCCAACGTTGACTGAATCCGTCCTCATCGCGGTCTTCACCAACCTGATGCACCTCTGTATGAAAACACCCATCTCCTCCGCAAGATCTGTAGAGAAATCCTCGTAATCACGCATGTGAGCGAGTGGTGAAATCATGATATGGCCAGAGGTGTACGGAAAGAGATTGAGGAAGACGATGAATTTGTCATTCCTATAGATCTCATAACCAGGGGTGTTTGGATCCTCCTCAACAATTCGGCAGATTATGCAGTTGGTAGAACTCTGGTCAGGGTAGTGAATCCTGTCCTTAAACTCACCCTGCCTCGTGATGTAGTTGTACTTGTGCTCCATCAGGATTGGGTCATCGAACATTGGTTGATCGGGGTCTTTCTCGCTCATATGACAACCTCCAGTCTTGCCCTTGATTAATTAGGATTGCTATCTGCCTTCGAGAGATACAGTCCCTTTTCCTCAACGACCTTCCCTTCCTCTATCAGCTTCTGCAGGTGGAGGGTGATGTTGTACCTCGCGTACTTCCACAGTTTCTGCGGGACGTCCTTGTACACTGTCCTGAGGATATCCTCGATGGTCCTGCCCCCGTTGAGGAGCAAGAAGATTTGCTGTTCACGTTCCAAACGGTGCTTCCTGTACCTCTCAATCATTCGCAGAGGTCTGTAATTCGGTCTTCCGTGTGAGGGGATGAGCATTCGGGGAGACAGCTTTTCTATGAGGTCAAGGGTTTCCAAGTACTGCTTCATGCTCCCCGTACGGGGATCCAGCAAGGCCGTTCCCCTTCCAACTACATGATCCCCACCATAAACAATTCCAGTTGATCGGTCGAGAGCTATCATATGCCCCGATGTATGACCAGGTGCAGAGACAAACTCCACCTCTCTACCTCCGAGATCGATGACATAAGATGTCGTCTCGATTACCTGCAGATCTGTCTTGACCTTATCCAAGGTCTCGGGATGCCCGATGATCTCTGCCTCAGGGTACACTTCAGCAAGGGTTTGGAGACCATCCCAATGATCGTGGTGATGGTGGGTGAGGAAGACATAGACCCTTTTAGCGGAGTACTTCCTGATAAGTTCATCTGCCCATCCACAGCTTGTATTCCAACCGGGATCGATGAAGAGTACTGATTCGCTACCCCTGATTATCCCCAGATTCGTAGAAGTGAACGGATGAGCAGTATGTGCAGGGAGAGGGATCACGAAGTAGTCAGGTGCGAATTCCACAGGAGTTTGGATGCCTGGAGGTAGATCTGTATGCTTTCTCCCCTCGTCTGGAAAGGATTCACCAAATTCAGAGAGAAGCCTGAAAGTGTATAGAACTGGTGGTGGATAGTTTCTCTCTCCCTTGGAGAACTGGACTATGGCATCCTCGGGTCTGACCCACTCGATTGCCACAATCTCTGAACCATCTCCTTCGCAACGTATTTCGTCGAAGTAACCATCCTGAAGGTAGAAGTAGCTGGTGTCAAAGATACCCTTGTCGAACGGTGGAGTCTGTCTCCTCCCTGCGAAACGCAACCTGCTCACGAGGGTCTCTGTCTTCTCGATATCCTCAACTTGATCCTTCCACGAGCCCTCCCGAGTCTGGCTCGTCCGGCGGTTCCCAAGAACGATCCCCGTCTCCTCGAATATCTCTTGGAGCGCGGTGTCGACGACGTAATCCTCCTCACCCGTCCAGTTGGAGATAGGTACCTCTAATTTCCCCCCGGGAAATACCCAAGCATTGGGGAAATAGCTTACCTTAGGGCTTCGTTTGCAGATCAGAACCTCACCCCTTGAGTTCTGCAGAACGGTGGTTACAGACTGAATGTTCACAGCCAGTGTGGAGATTCCCTGAAGATAAATATACG
Organism: Candidatus Heimdallarchaeota archaeon; assembly: GCA_027077875.1. GTDB lineage: Archaea > Asgardarchaeota > Heimdallarchaeia > Heimdallarchaeales > Kariarchaeaceae > S139-21. Next base: position 1,845 of record JALWRB010000422.1, on the reverse strand, counting down.
CTTGTCAGCTACCGAGGATCTTCTTGCCAAGGGCAGAGCTGATCAGGTCGACCGCAAGCCTCGCGGTCTTGTTCCTAACGTCAAGCGTGGGGTTGACCTCAACCAACTCAAGGGATGACAGGACACCACTCTCGTGGATGATCTCCATTAGGAGATGCCCCTCACGATATGTCAATCCCCCATTCACTCGCGTACCAGTCCCGGGTGCCTCTTCGGGATCCAGAGCATCGATGTCGAAGGACACATGCAGGTGATCGACACCCATAGTGGCGATCCTCAATGCCTCGGTTGCTACCTTGGCCATCCCCATCTCATCGATCATCCTCATGGTAAACACTGTGACACCGGATGACCTCAAGCTCTCTGCCTCCTCCCTGTCCAGATCCCTCGCGGCTATGAGCACGGCATTCTCTTCTCTCACAGTGGGAGATGGCCCTATCCTCAAGAGTCGCTCGTCACCACGTCCCGTCAGTACTGCGAAGGGCATACCATGGATGTTCCCCGTGGGAGTCGTAAGAGGAGTGTTGAAGTCACCATGGGCATCGACCCAGATGATCCCCACCTTTTGCTTTCCAGCCGCCTTGACCCCCGCAAGTGTCCCGATTGAGATTGAGTGATCACCCCCAAGGATCAGAGGGAACTGATTCCTATCGATGATGTACTTGACCTCCTGTTTGAGGTGAAGACAAGTGTCCATGATCTCGGAAAGAAAACGAAGCTTATCACTGCTCTCCTCCTTCAGATCCTCATCTATGTCATGGCAGTGAAGATTCCCGTAGTCTATGACATCGTATCCAAGTCTCGCGATCTTCTCGGAGAGCTCTGCAACCCTCATGGCGGATGGCCCCATGTCCACCCCTCTCCGCGAAGCCCCTAGATCTTGGGGTACACCAATAATCGCGATCTCGCTGAATTCTACCATAAGTCCCTATGATCCCGAGAGTTATGAAATTTCCGAATGAATTGCACTCCGTACCTCTCCACCATCAAAGACTGAGCCAGGAGGTACCGGGGATGTGACGATCGATCCCGCTTTGATCACACAGTTGTCACCCACTTCAGCTCTGATCTCTACGTTCTCTCCTATCGTACAGGACCTTCCAATCGAATTGAAAATCTTCGCACCGGAGTGAATCTCAGTCTTCTCATTGATCCGTAGATCACGTTGGAGCTCGTTTTGCACGATCACTGAGTCTCCGATTCGGACGTTTGATTCCAGCACCAGCTTGAACTCGTCCGACCTCAGCTCACAGCCCTTTGCGATTACCACACCCTCCTTGACATAGACGTTTCCTTCTATTATGACACCCTCTGCGATCTCGGTGTTGTTGCAGATGTGCGGGAACTTACAGTAATCAATCATTATTTACTACATCATGCCTGTTCAGTATAAAGGTGTGGATTACCTCAATTGACCAAAAGAAATTGTCAAATACTCAGGAGGTCGAATGAATCTATGAACAACATCACAGGGTACCACAAGAGCGCCCACTTCAAAGTCGGGGACATCGTGGTCTACTTCAGGATGCAACCACCCCGTGACTTTGCCCCTTGCCACCACATCGATGACCTCCACTGTTCAAAGGCTTCATCGCTTACTCCTGAAGACTGCAAGACCGTGGAGAATTGCCCCCTATTGGAATGGAAGGACAGGCTCTTCCGGGAATTGGGAATACACGGACCGACTCTCCTCGAGCTTGACAAGAAGCTCCGTGGTAAATAATCCACAGACTTGATTGCAGCAAGGACTTTGCCGGCAGTCGCCACAGTTCCGAAGCATTATTGAAATGGCACAAGAGATATGGCTGAGAATGAAGATATACACGAAGAAGGGAGACAAGGGAA
>JALWRB010000421.1 GCA_027077875.1 Candidatus Heimdallarchaeota archaeon | reverse complement strand
AGAATGAGACTGCCAGGAGGAATGAGGTAAAATATCTCAACTGTCATATCAGAGTCCTCTACGGATAAACTGGATGAATTTTGGGTAGAGTTTAAATACGATCCCGCATAGGATATTGTAATGTACTCTGACCTAGCTGAGGAGATTCTTGAGACTATCCCTCTAGCGATTAGCGTACAGAACCCGGACAGGAGCTTGATTTACGAGAACAGAGCGATGAAAGAGCTCTTTGGACATGCTCCCCGGAAGATGTGTTACAATCGCTGGGACTACCTAGAAAAGGAGGGTGATCATCCCTGTCAATACTGTCCTGCCTACAGTATGGTGCTCAACAAGAAACCGGGACGAGTTGTGGTCAAGAGGAATGACATACACGGAAAGGAAGGGATCTTCGAGATAAGCCACTACCCCGTCATCGACGAGCAGGGAAAACTGGTTAAGTACATAGAGGTCATCGAGAACATCACCGACAAGATGTTGATGGATATGGCTCCCGAGAATCTCGATAAGGTTCTCAGCGAGGAGATCTTCATCTCCATTGTAAGGTTCGGGAATCTTGGAGGAGAGGTCGTTATTACCGAGGACCTACCCTATGTAGAATACCCGAGAGAATTCCTAGTTAAGGAGTCCGCGTTTTGGATAGCAGCTGTGGGACAGGGCAATTACCTAAACGAGGGGCTCTATGGACCCTTACCCGTCCTTGACCTCGCGGGTATCGTCTCCCTCGGTTTCTCTAAGGTGATGCATTCAGAGTCTAGTGACGTCAGATTCAAGGGGAAGGACTATGTCTTTCTCCTGATCTTCTCACCTGAGAAGTACCTCCCTCTCTTCTCTGACAGGGAGAAGATTACCAACCTTCTGAACGAGACGCTCGATAAGATGAAAACATCGGAGAACCTCGTGGAGATAGACCTCAAAGATCTGAAATTGAACCTATTTTCAGTTATACAGGATTCGATTTTCGCAGAAGGAAAGAACAAAATCACTCTTGGTATGCTAAGACGTGAGTAGATTATGATTCTACGTTCTTTATGTCAATCTCGGGGTGAATCGTGGTGAGTAGTCTGATCATTTGGGAGAAGGAGTCGGTGCCAATCTGCTCCCTGATCTTCTCCTGCGCCTGATTCCAATATGGGAACGCCTTCATGAGGACCTCTTCCCCGTGCTTGGTAAGCTCGATGTGCTTCTTCCGACGATTGTTTTCTGGAGAGACCATGGTGACAATTGCCATTCTCTCCAATGTGCGGAGACTCCGAGAGACCGAGGAGGTGTCCATACTCAAGTACTCAGCCAACTCAGTAGCGGTGGCGGATCTATCTCCTGATCTCTGGTTCAACCCTTGAATAGTCAGGAGGATGGATAACTGATTAATATTAATCCCTGACGGTGCAAGGTAGGCATCATAAAGTCGTGTGATCTTCCGAGAGAGGATTCTGGTATTGGTACAAAAACAGGAGTTGACAAGCTCCAAAAAGTCTATGTCAGTCATATCTTGCTGTCCTAGGCAGTCTTGGTATTTGAACAGGTACTAATTCCGAAGATCCTGTATATTGGGCAGAAGTTTACCGCTGCCGTGACCAGCGGGATTAGCCCCACGACTCCCACAATTATTGCTGTGGTAACTTGGTTATTAAGACCTAGGAATATTGCAACTGCAAATAGTACTATGGCGAGAATGTATCTGATGATTTTATCGGTGTTTCCAACGTTGTGTTCTGGCATTTTGTTTTTCACTTCCTGTCAATAACCTGTTGCGAGGACCCATTCCATTGGGATGTATATACAACAGATGTATTAACAATAGTTGTATATACACTTATGCTTATAAACCTTCTGAATTCGTTCTGTATGTTGCTTACAGGCAATGAATAGATCCCGCGTTTGGACGTAGTGCACAGAAATTACACTGGTTTGGCCCTTGTAGGAAAATCTCTTAAAGGTGGACCAATAACACCAACAATGATCAATTTAACAGGAACTGCCAAGACAATTTTCGACGAGGTGATGGACGAGATCGACGAAGAGATCAATCAGGCATTTGAGGGGATCTTCTCCGAGGACGTTTTGAGGACACTCGTTACGGGCATCCAAGATGCAGTCAAGGAGGACGTCACAAGAACAATTTCCGAGAACTACTCGGATGGGATGAAAGCAGTCCATAAGCTCATCCTCGGAGAGAAGACCTCACGGGTGGTCACGAAGATGGCAAAGGAGAAGCTGAGTGAGCTCTCCTCTGACATCATCAAGAGATCATTCGACGTAGTCGATGAGCTCAGGAACGAGATAATTGGCGAGGTCTTCGAGGAGACCGAATCTTAGGTCGCTACGAAATTTATGAATTAGAATTGTACTGTATTTGAAATTCATCAATATTTATACCCAATTCGTGCAGACTCCGACGATGTTGATACTCTTTTCACAGGTCTCGAAATCGTACAAGATTAGACTACAGAACGGTCTTAAGGGCTTTCTGAACCCTGTGTTCCACGAGGTGTCTGCGGTGAAGGACATGTCATTTTCAGTAGACAAGCCAGGAATAACAGGGTTGATAGGCGAGAATGGGGCGGGAAAGTCCACTCTGATCAAGCTCATGACGGGGATACTCAGCCCGAATTCAGGTTATATATCGGTTCTCGGAATGGACCCCTTCAAGCAGCGCAAGGAGCTGATGAAAAAGGTGGGAATCGTCTTCGGACAGAGGACCATACTCAGGTTGACGATCCCCGTCCGCTACTCCTACGAATGGCTCAGGGACATATACAGGGTACCTAAGGCGATATTCAACCAGAGGTTGGAGTACCTGTCCGAGCTCTTCGGTATTACCGACCTCATCGACCGTCCCCCGAGGGAGCTGAGCCTCGGGCAGAGGAGGAAGTGCGACATCGTAGCAGCTCTGCTCCACGGTCCTGATCTCCTCTTCCTCGACGAGCCCTCAATAGGTCTGGATTTCAAGGCGAAGGCGAAACTGAGGGAACTGCTCGTGAGGTACGTCCGCGAGAACGACGTGACCACGATCATATCAAGCCACGACCTCGCCGAGCTGGAGAACATGTGCGACGACTACATCATCATCTCCAACGGACAGTTGCAGTTCAGGGGGACACAGGAGGAACTCAACCACGAGCTGAAACTCAGCAACCTCCTCTTTGTCGAGACAGAGGGGCCACGTGATGTCCCGGTCGAGACCTCCCTCGATGGGCTCAAGCAACTGGCGACCGAAGTCACGCAAGAGGGTGACACGCTGAAGATCTCGTTCGATGACTCCATCGAGGATATCATGAAAATGCTCTACGAGGGCTTTAAGATCAAGGACATCCGGATCAAGAAACAGAGTCTCATGGACGCCCTCACGGTGGGTGATAGGCAGTGATGGCGTACATCCGCCTGAATCTCAGAGAGATGATGGCATTCAGGTTGAACTTCACCATGGTATTCTTCAAGATGATAACTGGGATCGTGCAGTTCTTCCTCTTCTGGTTTATCCTTGGGGGACTCTCATTCGACAGCACTTTCAACGGTTGGAGCTTCAAGGAGATGGGTCTCATTATCGCTTTCTCCCATCTCAGTCTCTCGGTATTCCAGATACTCTCTTTGGGCTTCTACTTCTTGCCATACCTTGTGGTCCATGGATCGCTAGACTCAATTCTCATTCTACCAGAGAACCCCACCAAGGCGTTGATCGGGAGAGTGCTCTCCCCTGAACGGCTTCTCACTCCAATCGTCTCCCTCATAGCAGTAGGGATAGCGTACTACCTGAACCCAAGACTCAACCCCCTCCTCTTCCTCCTTGGTGTCATACTGGCGATTGCAGGATCGGTTCTGGAGAACTTGGTCGCTATGGTGTTCAATCTCCTGTCATTCTGGATTGGAACCATGCAGGCGATAGTACAGGTATTGAACAATTTTGGGGTGGCCAAGCGTTTCCCCCTTGATGGGCTCGGAGGTGCGACGGGGTTCCTACTCACATTCATTGTCCCCCTCTTCTTCGTCGCCACCTTCCCGGCCAGTATCATCCTGCAGCGTGTATCTGTCGATATGGTCATGTGGGGTGTGGCAGCCCTCGGCACCCTCCTCACTATCTGGTTTTCCCTCTTTAGGAAACTCTGGCAGAGTGGATTGAAGAACTACCAGTCTGGAGGTAGCCTCTGATGTTCGCCCAACTCCCGTCAAGTCTGAGGGTGGCCATCCGAACCAAGATGGTCTTCCGGCTAAACTATCTCTTTATTCTTCTCCAGCTCCCAATCAGGGTATTCGTTACTGTCCTTTTATGGGACTTCATCGTCGGTTCCTCATCACAGTTCATGGGTCTAAGTAGGAACCAGATCCTTCTCTTCGTCAGTTTTACTGCTTTCTTGCAGTTCCTGTACAACACTCAGGAGACAATGATCAAGATGGAGCAGGACCTTGTGCAGGGCGGCGCTGTTGTTGGATTTACGCTTCCCATCGACTACCACGTTAAGGAGATCTTCGAGGGATGGGGCGATTTTCTCATCTATTTCGTCACTGGAAGTGTCACCCTCGCTGTGGTGATTTCATTCATGGGAATAACAGTGGAGTTGACCCTTGCTAAGGGGCTTCTGATCTTGGTCCTGATCCTCCTGAACACCGTGCTCCAGTACCTCATCGTATCGATACTGGCAGCAGCAGCAGTACTTGTCGGTCGTATCGGAGGATTCGGAAGCTCACTGGTTGGTACGTTGATGTTTTTTGGTGGAGCCATCATACCCTTAGCACTTTTTCCACAGGGAGTCCGGGACGTGCTTGTGCTCAACCCTATGAGCAGCATGGTTGACTTCCCTGCAATGGTCCTCGTGTCCAATGGATTAGATGTCATGGACATAATCTACAGGCTGCTTGTGCTCGTAGGGTGGTTGCTCGTTCTCTCGCTCGTCAACCGCAGAATCTGGAGGGTCTCAAGGGACAGGTTCTCCGCTCCAGGTGAGTGAACCTAATGCTTCGCACCCTCTATGATCCCTTCAAGGTAGAGGATATAGGTATTTACAATATCTCGGTGCTGGACATTCTCGATTGAGGAGCTCTCGGGGCTTATATTAATTATGAACAAATTCTCATCGACTATCAGCATATTGTGTGGCACGACTTTTTGGTAGATCGTTCGGATACTCTTCCCTTTATCCAATAGAGGTCTGAAGTGTTTCTCCAAAATTTGTGGAATTATGGGTTTGTCCACGATGTAGGTGACATCTATCCCCCGATTGACAAGCTCTGCTAGGGTGTTCGCAGTCTCAGACCAGTTATACATCCCTCCCTTCCCAGAGGCGACAATCCAAACTCTTGAGTTTGCATCCTCAATCGCTCTGTATATCTCTGGAAACGTATTTGACACGGAGATATTTTCCGGATTGGACATGAGCTTTTCCTCGCTCTGGAGACCGATAAGCATATCTACGAGTTGCCCCAACCTTTCCTCCCTATCTAGTAGATGTGACTTCCACCTGGTGATATATCTGGAATAAAGTAACTTTGGATCCGTAGCAAAATACACATTTGCAGGTTTACTCGATCTCTCGATGATGATCCCCTTGGTGACCAACGATTTGATGTGATTGTACACCTTCGTTCGTGGTACATCCGTAACAAAGGCGATCTCTCTGGCGGATAGGGCATCGTAGAGGAGCAATGTGACAAATATTCTCCCTTCGGATGGGGTGATGACAAGGAGGTCTTCCAAATTTCTGTAAACAATTAATGGAATTTCGCTAATTTTATGCTTCAGACTTTCAAGCAGAATTTTGTTATTCTTCATTAACTTCTCCGTTAAGCCATTTCTGCTACTATGGTATTTATGATCTTGGGTTGTAGGTTCTGAAATTGGCTGTAACGCACTGTCTGGACAGTTTGGAACAATTTCTTTATATTAAAAACTAATTTCTCTAGTCCAAGAATGCCACAAGATTCAGAGGTTTCTCCCGATAAGAATAACACTCCTGTTGATGTAGTTTTTCTACAGATGGGTGGTCCTGCAGATTTAAGAGCAGTAAAAACTTTCCTATTTAATCTATTTTCTGATGAGTACATTATTCAACTGCCGAAGTGGATGAGACGGTTCCAGAAGAATCTTGCATGGTTGATATCAACTTTCAGATCCAGAAATACGCGGAACATGTACAAGAAGATTGGAGGTGGGTCGCCGATCCTGCAGATTACAAATAATTTTATCGATAAAGTAAAAGCAGAGCTTGGTGAGGGATACAGGACACATCTGATAATGAGATACACTGATCCTCGGTCAAAAGAGGTGGTGGAAAGATTAAACATACTAAAGGCAGATCGTCTTCTACTCTACCCACTTTATCCGCATTTCAGCAAGTCTACAACTGGCTCTTCGCTGAATGACTTCTCGGATGAATTTTGGAGGAGATACCTCGGAAGAAAGATGAAGATCCGTTGGGTCGAGGACTGGTCCTTCGAAAAATTCTACATCAACTGGTGGGTGGATGTGGTCTATGAGAGATGGCAGAAGTTGGATGGATCTGATCGTGCGAATATGGTCATTCTATTTAGTTCACACGCATTACCTAAGAAGTACGTCGCTGAAGGTGACCCATACGAAGCTCTGATCACTGAATCATATGAGATGATAGTCGAGAAGCTGAAAGAAATGGGTGTGAATGCAAGATTCTCACTCTCTTTCCAGAGTCAAGTCGGCCCCGTTGAATGGATTGAGCCTTCCACTTCCGAGGTGATCGGGGATTTGGCTGGTGAGTCAATCTCATGCATGTTTGTCGTACCCTTGGGATTCGTTACAGATCACATAGAGACCCTTTACGAGATCGATATATTATACAGGGAGGAGGCAAGTGAGGTTGGGATCACCAATTATCATATGATACCACCTCCGAATGACTCGGATAAATTCGCACGAGGTGTAGCTCAGCACATACACAGACTGGTCTCAGAGGAGGGAGCCCTATCTTAGATAACCTTCTGGTCATTACATGGCAGATGCCTCACACCCCCATAGAGATATTCGAACGGGTGACAAATGAGTTCGACTCACTCCTCCCAAATGCAGAGGGTGCGTTTAGAATATCCACCTGCCAGAGAATCATAATTGCCGTATACGACCTCCAAGGTCTCGAAAGTAGGATACACAATAACCTTGGTGCATCGGATGATGACGAGACGCTCCTTGAGTATGTCGAGATTCTCCAAGGGGATAGTGCATTTAGCTACCTTGTGAAAGTGACCTCTGGTCTCAAGTCCTATGTCATCGGAGAGACTCAAATCACCCATCAGATGAAGGAGGCATTCTTCAGTGCGGAATCAGATGGTGAAATGGAGAAAGAGCTCGGGAAGATAATGCAGGATGTATTCAGAGTGTCTTCTCGAATACAATCAGAGACTAGCATCCCTCTAGGAAAAGTATCCGTCCTGTCCCTGATTGAGGATAAAATCAGAGATTTCGGTGCCAATCTTCCTCCTGGCCATAATCTCCAGATCGGAATCATTGGTACGGGCGAAATGGCGAAGAAAAGTGGAAAGCTGGTAAGGCGTCTTTTTGCTTCAGCGAAGATCCATTGGTACACCGATAGAGAGGACCTTATTGCAGAAAATTATTTCAGAAAGAACCTATTCATTTCAAGGATTAAGCTGTATGACCTTGTATTTATCGCAGCACCCAACCTTCTTCTCTCCTCCGAAGATATCGAAGAGGGGAGGAATGACCCACAGCTCTACATCGATCTGACTGTTCCTAGGACGATCCCCGAGATTGGTGACGGAAGTGTGCACGAGGTCATAACTCTGGATCATCTCAAAGAGCTCTCAGAGAAGAATAGAGAGATCAGGGTATCTTCCATTGCCAAAGCAGAGCAAATAATTGGTGAATATCTGACGCACAGGCGAAAACGGGATGTTCTCACAAAGCACAAGGATAAGCTCATAAACTTTCGGTCGAGGCTGTACAGCGTAGCCCAGGTCAAGAAGAAGGATATCATGGAATCACTTGGCTCGAAGGACATTGAGAAGAAACTCGATGTCGCCATCAACACCCTTCTGCACCATGCTCAAGAGGAGTACAAGGATCTGCTCATGGAGGTCTACGATTGATAACTGTAGGGGCTCGCGGCAGTCAACTCTCAAGGATACAGACTTCTCACCTTGTCGACAGGATGAAGGAGATGGGCCTAGATGTTGAGACGGTTTACTTCAAGTCCTTTGGGGATACGAATAGGGTCACCCCAATCCATCAGATGGGGAAGGACGGTGTCTTCACCAGTCATTTGGAGGAGCTTCTTGTCAAGGGGAAGATCGACATCGCAGTGCACAGCATGAAGGACCTCCCCACCAAGACTGATGACCGACTTGACACAATCCCAGTTCTTTCCCGAGAGGATCCGAGAGATGTTCTCATGATACGGGGAGAGTATAGGGGGATCGATGAGCTCCCACCGCACTCGGTAATTGCAACAAGCTCTGTGAGGCGAAGGAGTCAGTTACTGGCTCTCAGGAGTGACCTTGTTGTGGTAGATATCCGTGGAAACATAGATACACGGGTGGGGAAGCTTATTGATGGGTGGTTTGATGGGCTAATCATATCTAAGGCGGCAGTCAATCGCTACCCCCAGAACCTACCTCTTGAGATATCAAGTATTGTCCTCCCTCTCTCCCTGTTTCCGACATCACCGTCACAGGGACAGCTGGCCGTCCAACTGAGAAAGGAGGATACTGAGTTAATTGCTGTGATGGAAAAGTTTCGATCCGAGGATTCCGATTCCGTGGAGCTTGAGAGAGAGATTTTCTCAAAGCTTGGATCTGGTTGTATCACCCCTGTTGGAGTAACTGTTCAGCAATTAAAGTCGGGACTAACACTCGATCTCTTCGACGGGAGAAGACAGGGGGTGCACCGTTATACACATATAATAGGTAAGGGCAAACAGGAGGTTCTCCGCTTGGTAGATGAACAATTCTCCTCACATATGTCCATGACAACACCGCCGGTCTCAGAATTTGATATCATTATCACAAAGGGAGAGGACCATCCCATGGTGCGTGAACTTCAGGATCTAGGTGTACCCACTTACTGTCTTCCCGTCGTGTCTTCTGTTCCTGTGCTGCCCAATACATCTGCTGCGGACACAATCAGGGGGGGAGACTGGATGATATTGACCTCACCGCGGAGTGTAAACTATCTCCACAGAACCATAGTTCCCCTTCTACAGAAGAAGAAGGTTGCTGTTGTTGGGGGGGCAACTGCAAGGATTGCCCAGTCCCGGGGTATACCCGTCCATTATGTGAGCACCCGTCCTAGCTCTGCCCTCCTTGCAAGGGAATTACATGAGAAAGACAACCCCCAAACCATAGTTCATCTGGGCGGGGATATAGCTCCCAAAGGACTTGCAGACACCTGTGATAATCTAGGGGTGGTTCTTGAACGGGTGGTTGTCTACTCAACAATGTACAAGCTCCCGTCATCACTCACCGATGCGATACTACGACAGGTCAAGAGTAAAACTAGTGAATGGGTAGTGGTGTCAACAAGCACAAAGATCACTGAGATGCTCTTATCTTCAGAGCTCGGTAATCTTCTACGTAAGCATAGATGGATTGTGTACAGTGAACGCTCGCGATCTGTTCTAGTAAACTCTGGAGTCAAGTCCTCGGATGTTTCGGTGTGCACACCGCACGATGTGAATGGAATAATGGAGGTAATATCATGACTAGGCTCAGAAATTTAAGAAGAAGTAAGATAATCAGAGATTCCCTCGGGCACCATCATGTAGAGCGTAGACAATTAATCTATCCGCTTTTCATCACGTCTGGTCATGGGGTCAAAAAGGAGATATCAACACTCCCGAGTCAGTACATCTATTCTCCTGATGTCCTCCTGAAGGAGATGGAGAAGTTGGTTGATCTCGGTCTTAACAAGTTTCTCCTCTTCGGTGAGGCTCATGAGAAGGACTTCCTTGGAACTGGGGCATACGACTCTGATGGATCTGTAGCAACCACCATCCGGGGGCTTAAGGAGGTTTTCGGTGATAGTATATTTTTGATCTCGGACGTATGCTTATGCCCCTATACGTCTCACGGACATTGTGGCATTCCCGACAAGACAACCGGTGAGATCAAGAACGATGAGAGTATCTCCCTCATCGCAAAATCTGCCCTGACCTTTGCGGAGGCAGGTTCCGACTGGGTGGCTCCCAGTGACATGATGGACTTCAGGGTCGGTGCAATCAGGAAGACACTAGATGCTAATGGCCTTACGAAGACGGGGATATTGAGCTATTCTGTCAAGTTTGCAAGCGCATACTATGGCCCGTTTCGAGGTGCGATAGACAGCTCTCCTCGATTCGGTGACAGGTCAACCTACCAGATGGATCCAAGAGACATGAGGCAGGTAAGTCGTGAGATATCTCAGGACATAGCAGAGGGAGCTGATGCCGTTATGGTAAAGCCCGCGCTTGCCTACCTTGATGTCATCAAGACGGTACGTAATTTAACAGATCTTCCTGTTGCTGCATACAATGTATCCGGGGAGTACACGATGGTCAAAGAATCCGCCAGCAAGGGGCTGGTAGAAGAGAGGGGAATAGTTCTTGAGAACTTGGGCTCCATGGTTAGGGCAGGGGCTGATTGGGTTATTACATATCACGCGAGGGAACTCCTCGAAAGGAATTGGTTAGAATGAGCAAAAGCGAAAAATTGTACGAAGAAGCAAAAACAGTGATGCCTGGAGGAGTGAGTTCTCCAGTCCGGGCATTCAGGGCAGTTAAGAACACCCCACTATTCATACAGAGGGGTAGTGGGGCATATCTCTACGATGTGGATGGTCGGGAGTATATCGACTATGTGATGTCATTTGGCCCCTTGATCTTTGGGCACTCAAACAAGGAAATTGTGGATGGATTGATGGATGTACTCCCTATGGGGACATCCTTCGGAGCACCCATCCCCAACGAAGTAGGGCTTGCACATCTCATGATTAACTTGAATCCCCACCTTGATTGGGTCAGGTTTGTGAACAGCGGGACAGAAGCGGTTATGTCCGCCCTACGGCTCGCTCGCGGTGCTACTGGAAGGTCGAAGGTCATCAAGTTCAACGGCTGTTACCATGGACATGTGGATTCACTCCTCGTCAAAGCAGGAAGTGGTCTTGCTACCTTCAGCATAGCTAGCAGTGCGGGGATACCCGAATCCGTGACGAAGGACACCCTCGTCCTTGAGCTAGGTGACGAGCAGACGCTGAAGAAGACTTTCGAGGATATGGGTTCTGAAATAGCCGCTGTAATTATTGAAGGTATTCCAGCGAACATGGGGCTATTCCCACAGACAAATGAGTTCTTATCCACCATTCAAGATCTGTGTCGACAGCACGGGAGTATCTTCATCCTCGATGAGGTCATCTCTGGTTTCAGGGTGTCTAAGAGTGGGGCTGTTGGGTACTACGAAGGGCTGAAACCAGACCTTCTGGTCTACGGAAAGATAATTGGCGGTGGTCTTCCTGTAGGTGCTTATGGTGGGCGGAAGGATCTAATGGAACTTGTCGCCCCTGTAGGGGATGTGTACCAAGCCGGCACTCTCAGTGGTAATCCACTCGCTATGAAAGCAGGTACTGTGGCACTCTCTCTGCTCGATGATGACACCTACTCTATACTTGAGCAGAGAGCATCACTTCTTAAGGATGAGATCATGCGACTTTCGAAGACATTCTCCATCCCAGTTCATGTACGGCAAATAGCTTCGATCCTGTGGTTTGTATTTCAGGATCATGAACCTCAGGGGCCAAGAGATATCAGCCCTGAAGCAGAGGAGCGATATGCCCTATTCCACAGGCACGCTCTCGAAGAGGGACTCTACATGCCGCCTAGTGCATTCGAGGTGTGCTTTATCTCAACTGCACACACGGACAAAGTGATCTCATTGACAATATCGAAAATCGAGAGCACCTTCCAAAAGATGAAGGGGAGTGAGGGATCATGAGCACCTCCTTGGAACTGTTCGATGATGTCTTTGCCCACAGAGAAACTGTCCGACCACCAATTTGGATGATGCGTCAAGCTGGTAGGCATCTTCCAGAATACCGCGAGCTCAGAGAGGGGAAGACCTTCGAAGATCTCCTATTCAGTCCTAGCCTTACCGCTGAGGTAACTCTGCAGCCCGTCAAGCGGTACGATCTCGACGCGGCGATCATCTTCTCAGACATCCTCCTGCCGTTCTACAGAATGGAGAGGGACTTGAAGATCGTCCCCGGTGTTGGTCCTGTCCTGAAGAATAGAATCTCAACACCGGGTGATGTCGATGACCTTGCCGTTCCTGAAGACGAGGTATTTGACTCGCTTAAGCAGGGTATACAAATTGTTAGAGAAAACCTCCCTGAAAAAGCGGTGATCGGCTTTGCAGG
>JALWRB010000420.1 GCA_027077875.1 Candidatus Heimdallarchaeota archaeon | reverse complement strand
TCCTTGGTGGTCATACCCTTCGGTCTGGTCACCGGCTTTCTGGTCTGGAACCCCGATATCACGGTCTCAAACGTTGTCATCGGCTTCATTGGAATCTATCTTACCATCTCCATTCAGGAAGAGATGATCTTCAGGGGTATGATACTGAAGCAGTTAGACGGGATTACTCAGGAGGGAGACCCGTCCCAGAGCCTTGTGGCAAACTTGCTACCACTCCTGACAGTGTCTGCACTATTTGCTGCCACCCACTGGAATAACGAGACTCCACAGTACGTATGGCACTACTTCTTCGCTGCATTTGTTGCCGGACTAGGCTACGGGGTGGCGTACAGGAAGGGCGGGATGTTCGCAGCCATACTCTCGCACACGCTTGTCGACTGGATCTGGGCATTGCTCCTCAAGCGAGTGTAAGTAGTATGGATAATTCTAACATAATGATTCTCCCAACTTGACATATAGGTTGCTAAGGTAAAATTGGCAACTCTGATTACCCCATAACCAACTTTGATAATGGGGTTAATAGTAGATCATGCTGTCAAAGATCTAGTCATTCTTAGTTGTGGTTGAAAATATTCATGTTGCTATTAGTTTAATCGAAGTAAATTAGGGCAACTCTCTCATTCAAATAATTAGTATCGTACCGCCTTTAATTTTGATGGCAAATAATACCCAATAGAAATTGACCCATCGCTCTCACAAATGTCAATATGTATAAAACTGATTTTATAATTGAGCAATGTTTATATATGTCGGGGGGGGTAGTGCATGAAGGTAGTTAAATCAATTATGCTTCTAATACTAATCAGTAATTCACTATTTTATGGGAGTGGTGAGTTGCTTAATTCCACTGACTTTATGAAAACTGATCCAAATACTTCAAGTTATGTTTTGGGTACCCCAGGGACTATTGCTACACAATCTCCTGAGTCATGCAGGGACAGTGCCTTTGTTTATATGCATTGCAGAGAGTGGTTGGTGAACAATCCCGTTAAAAGTTCCGATTTCCTCGGTACAACGGTCATTATTGACCAAGGTCTTAGGAGGGAACAGTATAATTATCTTGAGGAACATCTTAACGAGAGGAATTTGGATGGAACACCAAAGATGAGTGTTGACATCATTCGTTATCTTACTCCAGCAAGTGATGGTAGTGTTGGAACGATTTACGGTAACTATGGTGAGGACAATCTCTCTCCATGGCGAGTCAGCGATAGTGATCTCGAATATGTATCAGGTTATGACCACGGACTCAAGGTGGCTGCTTCATTCGGGGCTCTTGCCAGAGGAGCTCGGGTCATATTCATTCCAACCCAGAATGGGATCGGTTTTTCAGCCATGGATAAAGATTATCGAGTCTGGCAGTGGATATACAACAACATTGAAACGTACAATATCAGGGTTATATCCATGTCGTGGGCAATAAAGGGTACATCTTCAGATCCTTCCAGTACCGCCGTGAGAAATTATATATCTGCGATCAGTGGTAAGGGGGTGATGATGCTCGCCGCAATGGGTAATGATGGAAAGAAGACAAGTCGGTCTAGTTTTCCAGTGAATCAACCCGGTGTTCGCGGCGTAGGATCTATCGATCATGAAAATAGAGGTGATTACTTCGACCCCCAAGATCCAAATAATTGGCAGACTACAAAATGGGACCCTACATTCTACTCAGGTAAGGACAGGTTCTCTGGAACGACAAATCAAGGGAAGTTCTATAAATCCGGATGTTACGATCGATTTTCAACACCATTTTGTTCTGCATGGGGGGATAATGATACTAGTTATAAAACTCATACTGATTTTGTCATGCCCGGAAATGGTGTTCCTACTGCCTATTGGACTCAGGTTTGGTACACGTACACTGCTGTTTACTACTATGCCTTTGGAACAAGTATCAGTACTCCTTATCTAGCTGCAGCCAGTATCATTGCTTATCATGGGTATATCCTTGGATATCTCTCAAATGGGGGGCGGTCATATCTATCGATATCTCCTGATATCTACGGGATATTAAAAGCCAGTTCATTCTCCCCCATAGGTGGTTGGGATCAGAAGTATGGATGGGGCACAGTTAAGCTAGATGATGTCTATTCAAATGCATATGCTTTGGGTAAGTATGATGCGTCCTACTCCAATTCTGGTGGGAATACAGGAGGAAATACAGGGTTTTCCTGAGGTGTGAGATGTGAAAAGAGTATTATTCGTATTTGGTGTGATTTTCCTCCTATCCAGTACTGTGCAGAGCTATCCCTTTGTCGCGCTTTACTACAGTGATTCTATTGATCTGTCCCCTAATGAGCGACTGCTCATTGTTTTAGACGTCCCAGATAACTATTCTACTTCGTGGGAGTTTCCCCACATCCGTCTGGAGGTAATCTATAAACTTCTGTATACGGACAAGAATTTCTCCACAACTGATTTGCAGGTTCATTATATCGACTATCGGGCATATGGTCTTAACAACAAGACGATATATGAGAAAGATGAATCGTTCTTCTGGGATAAATCGCCATATCAAGGTTATGTTGATACCGATCCTGGAAACATCACTATCTCACTTCCTGAGGACGAACTGTTCGGAGGTAATGCAAGCCGTTACGCCAGTTTTGTCCTAGTGAATCATAACTTCCAGATATCGTTAAATATCTCCTTTGGTGTCATTAATGTGGAGAACAGGGTGACCTCTTATGTGTGGGCCTCTCCTGCTCCCGTCCCCACAGTACCTATTCTCATTGCTCCTGTTCTACTGGTTGTGATACTAGGGCGAAAGAGAAAAAGCTAGGTCTTTAAGAGTCACACTCCAACTAGAGCGAATATCTCTGTAGACTGTGCAGAATATCTGTGTACATCTCTGTAAGACATTTTTCTCATAAAATACTATCAACGCTAATGAGCCAAAAACATCAATTCACACTTCTAACTGCTGGCACCCTCTCTCCCTTGATGCCCACGTTCTCTCTCAATCTAGAAAAACTCTCCATCATATCACCGCGGGTGGTAAAATGCTGATTCAGCAACTGAATCTCTAGTTCATAGAACTCAAAGAAGAATGCTCTAGGTTTAATGGTAGTGTATTTGATCACACAGATTTATATGTGCAGTCAGCGCTAGACTAGGGTAATGATTAGGTTGGACGTCGTTGAGGACAGCAGCGTTTTCCTCAGTCATGGT
>JALWRB010000419.1 GCA_027077875.1 Candidatus Heimdallarchaeota archaeon | reverse complement strand
GAATATCTACTCCTTCTTTCTGTGCCAATCCTATTAGGTGACGGTCGAATGCAGCTCGATCTGCGACCAGTGCATGTTTGTGTGATTTCTTAACAGTCAGCATCTTTCCATTGGGTGCAATTAGCCGGGAGCCGTATATTTCTCGATTGAAGACGATTCCATCGGGAGGCATAGAATCCAGATTCTGGAGTCCAGTATAGCTAAAGAGACCCGAGCAGTGTTCTGGAAGTCCTGTATTCTTGTGCTCCTCTACAACCAGTACGGACAGGCCATTCTTGGCAGCATACCTTGCAGCCTGCGCTCCATTGGCTGATCCTCCGACCACCACGACGTCGTAGGTGTCTTCCATATTCTGATGTATTATTGCTAGCTTATATCTTCTTCAATTGTTGAGGAACCAAATATTTCTCTAGACTTATTAACTCAGATTACACCATTTGGCTGTATGAAGCAGGAAGAGATGAAGCAGGTCATCCTTATCAGGACTGACATCAAGATGGGTAAGGGGAAGATGGTCGCGCAGGGATGTCACGCCAGTGTAGCAGCCACTCTTCTTGCCATTCGTCTAAAACAAGGGTGGTACGAGAACTGGGAGAAGCGGGGTGGGAAGAAGATCGTCTGTAAGGTGCAGACCGAGAAAGACCTGATCAAATATTTCAACGATGGTAGAGATCTAGGACTTCCAAGCTCCATTATCAATGATGCGGGACACACCCAACTTCCCCCTGGAACAACCACAGCAGTTGCGATAGGACCCGCACCTGCAAAGATCATTGATCAGATCACCGCAGAACTCAAGCTCCTCTGAGGTAAGTCAATTGCTAAGGGATCAGGATTACGGCATGGGTAGATTCAATCTTGAGATTGAGGGGATAGGTGGAAGAATGAAGACAACCCCTGAAGACTTCGTAGTGATTGAGATGGACGACACTAGGACGAAGGTCAGTGAGAAACCTATGTACGGCGGTGGGATATATCTTCACGGTCTGATACACAGGAGGGATCTGAGTCACTACAGAACTGTCTCTGAACTCCGCAGGTTCTTCTCGACAAATGAGGACAATATCCACCTTTCTGGAATCAAGGACAAGAATGCTGTTGTCATCCAAGAGTTCTCTGTATTCAATCCGAGGAAAAACGGTGATTTCGAAGAAGCTGTCCTGCTCGACGGGTTGCGATTAACCACACTTGGTTTCTCCTCCAAACCTGTGAAGAAGGGGCACATCTTTGGTAACTGGTTTGAAATCGTTGTCAGGGATATCTCAGCTCAGTCAGAGCTATCATTGCTATCCGATAAAGGTACATTGAACTACTACGGATACCAGAGATTCGGAGGTACGAGACCAATCACCGCAACATTCGGGAAGGCGCTTTTCGACCGAGACCTCAAGCTTGCGGTTGACATATATCTAGGTGGGAAGTCATATGGGGAAGATGAAAGGTTCCGTAAGTTATGGCGGGAGACGCGCGACCCTGGACTCCTCCTGAATGAGTGGATAGAAATCCCCAAATTCGAAAGGAGGATACTTGAGGTACTCCTGAGGGGACCTTCCGATTACCAGAAGGCACTGGAGCAACTTCCAAGGAATCTCAACCACTTCTCCAAAATGGCGTTTCTCTCCTTGCTCTTCAACGAGTATATTTCCAGAAGAGAAGGTAAACCTATGAGGGGAGAGAGGGAGGTAATCTATAATGGAAAGAAGAATCTCGAAATAGCCCTTCCAAGTAACAAGTGGAACGAACCTCTGAATCATCTATGGGGAGAGCTCTTCGATGATTACCAGTTGAAGATCAATAGGCTGGCAGAGATCAGGCATTCTTCCAGGATGAAAACTCTCTATCCATCTGATTTGAAATACAATTACACGGATGATACTCTCCAGATTTCCTTCTCCCTTCCTACTGGTTCTTACGCCACTACTCTCATGAGGGAGATTATGCGGACTACCCCTGTGGATTATCTCTAGGAGAAGAAGTAGTGAGCTCCATAGCCGTACAGGGGCGTCATGATGGCAGTAAGCTCTTCTGCAGAGATTTTTACCTTATTTCGATCGGACTCCCTGAACTGGATCTTTATTTCCTTGTCACCGCTCGGAGGGATAAACACCGTGGTGGTGTTCACAACCTCTGCAGGAGAGACAAGACCTTCGATGAACTTGCGGACATTTTTCACCTTTTCGATGAACACGACCTCGGTCCCAACTGTGTCCGAGAGCATATTCATGAAGACATACCCTGCTTGTTCTAATTTCTCCTTATCACCCTGCTTCACCAAGAGATAGACGGCATTCTTTGTGGAGATGATCTTTTCTAGAGAGATAGAGTTCAGAAATTTGTGTTGTTTAGCTGCCTGAATGATGATCTTCCCCACCTCAATATCCAGCTTAGTTACCTCCCCATTCTTGAGTTTCTTACTGCACCGAAGACAAAGGTCATTGGTGCTCAGACATATCCTATCAAGTGTAAGTTTCATCCAACCAATCCTCTTTATCTAATTATCCAGATTCTGACATAATAAAGTATAGTTAGTTCTGTAATATTCGTGATTGGAACTAGCTTCGATGAGGATATTTATAGGAATGAGATTCGGGGGTATATTCAATGGCAAAATGTTCCCACCATGTTGTCGATCTTGAGGATTCCCACCAGCGTATCATTAGGAACGTTAGGATCAGCGTGACAGACCGATGTAATCTCAGATGTACATACTGTATGCCTGAAGAGGGTGTTGATTGGGTTCCTCGATCTCAGATCTTGACTTTTGATGAGCTGATACGGTTAGTCTCTATTTTCCATTCATTCGGTGTGGATAAGTTCAGATTGACTGGTGGAGAGCCAACGATACGAAGCAATTTTGTGCAATTGGTTCAGTCACTTCAAAGTATCTGCCCTTCAATCAGACTATCAATGACGACGAACGGTCTTAAGTTGTACGAAATCGCGGAAGACCTCCAGAAAGCGGGTATGCGGAAACTCAATATCTCTCTGGATACCCTAGATCCTCAGAAATACCACGATATTACATTGAGGGATGAGTTTGATACCGTAATACGGGGTATAAAAAAAGCTCAATCATTGGATTTTGAAGAGATCAAAATTAACGCTGTAGCCCTAAAAGGTTTCAACATTGAGGAAATTTTTGACTTCATCAAATTCTCTGATGAATCAGGTCTTGAGGTGAGGTTCATTGAGTTTATGCCATTCAGCGGGAACAAGTGGAAAGTCGAGAACTACATCTCCAAGAAGGAGATACTCGATCTCATAAGGCAGGAGTATCAAGTAACGGAGATCCCAAGTGAAGACAAGAGCAAGACCTCCGTGACATACCAGATTGAGGGTACCAAGGCGAGAATCGGATTTATCGCCAGCGTCTCCGAATCGTTCTGCAAATTCTGCAATAGGTTGAGGATCACGACTGAAGGAAATGTGAGGACATGCCTACATTCCTCCCACGAAATCCCACTTCACGATCTAATCCGTAATGGCGCTTCTGATGAGGAAATCATATCTGCTATTCAACTGGGGGTTAAGGAGAAGTGGGAGGGCCATCCTGATTTCCGGATCATTGATTACAAACCTCCTGTTGATGACAAATCTATGATTTTAATAGGTGGATAGGACACGATTTTCGACATTTTTTAGTATTTCATCAGCCTTTAGATAGAAAGTTTAAAGTTTACAAGTTCAGAAGATGGTCAGAAGATGAGTGAATTAAATCCCGGATCATCTGGAAGAACTTTTGTTTTCAAGATAGTCCTTATAGGCGACGGATCTGTTGGAAAAACAAGTTTACGAAGAGAATACATGGGTGAGGGCTTCAAGCGAGAGTACAGTAATACCGTCGGAGCTGACTTCGCCTATTACAGTGAGACCGTTGGTGAGAACTCATTCAGATACAGTATCTGGGACCTCGCAGGTCAGCCAAAATTTGAGAATGTCCGACCGATGTTCTACGCGGGTGCATTCGGGGCACTCGTTTGTTTCGACTGTACGAGGATTGAGACATTCAATAATTTGGACAAATGGATCGATGAGCTGGTTCATCACACACAGAGTGAAGGGACTCCTATTGTCCTCGTCGCTACTAAATATGATCTTTATGAAGAGGGGAAGATGGGTATGATAAACTTCGACGATGTGGAAGCCTATGTCGAAAAACTCAGGCAGAGATTCGATGGTAGGTTCGGAATCTCATGGATCAAAACATCAGCCAAAGAGGGTGTCAACGTCACTGAGGCCTTTTCCATGCTGAGAGAAGAGATCATCAAATGGCAGTCGTAATCTGTGAGAATTTACTATTATCCATATCAGGATTTAATTACCTCTTCCCGTTGAGATTCTCAGATGACTGTAATTGCTACAAGGGAGAATGGTTACCTCCTCCTTGAAATGAACGATGGTGGGAATCCCTTCACTGCTGAATCGTTGAAATTCCTGAAGACATGGATCGATCAAGCTGAACATGATATGCTGGTTCATTCCATCATCCTGACATCAGCGACCAAGGTGTTCTCGGTGGGTGGACATCTCAGTCAGATGCTGGAGGGGGTGGAAGAGGGTAACCCCTCCAAGTATGTGGAGGAGATTGTCCCACTCATCAATGAGATCATTCTGGCACTCGCTAAGAGCCGTCTTCCTGTTATCACCGCACTTAATGGTACTGCAGCGGGAGGAGGCATGAGTCTCTTCCTCATTGGTGACTACAGGTTGACCTCAACAAAGGGAAAGCTCTACACTGCATTTGGTGATCTGGCTCTGACCCCTGACTCGGGGAGCTCAATCCTTCTTCCATACCGAATGCATGGAGTGGGTACTCATGAGCTTGCCCAATCTACCTTTATTAACTCCGAGGAGCTGGTGAGGAGAGGCGGGGCAAACGAAGTGTGTGAGCCAGATGACTTGCTACCAAGAGCTAAGGAGATTGCGAAGTCATATGCATCACTAGATCGTTGGGCAGTAGGCCAAAGCAAGAGATTCGCCAACCGCATCCTATTGGAGAGGTTGGATAAGTACCTTGACGAGGAGTTCAAGAGCATCGTAGAAGCCTGCCGTCGGGATTCATTTGAGAGGAGACTCCGTGAAGTCATCTCAAAACTTTCTAAGTAAAATCTTAATAGCTTATTCTCCTAAATATCATTATGCCATATAAGGACAAAGAGCTAGTGGGCGAGCGCGAAGTCTTGTGTCGTAGGTGTAAGAATTTCATGGTGTATGTCTACTCCTCACAGGTATATGTGTGTGAGTTCTGCGGTAATGAGTACAGGAGGTCCGAAATACTTGATGAAGGTATTGGAGCGCAGAAGAAGCAAAAAAGTCTAACTAAGAGACAAAAGATTCAGTCAGAATGGGGAGACTTGCTCAATGAAATGGAAAATTACGAGCCAGAAGAGTAATTATTTCTTCCCAATCCTATTATTTTATATATGATTCCTGACTATTAAACTATAATGACCGAAGAATTTGAAGAGTCAGAAAATAAAGGTTCATTCCTTCTAGCACTTGGTGTGGGAGTTGGTCTCACACTCCTTATCGAGACCGCTTTCACATTTGGTTTGGATCCAACAACTAGCTTGATTGCTAGGTATATGTCAGTGATGGCTGGAGTGATTATCACTGCGGTGGTGGCATTCCTTGGAAGAGGACTTCTGAAGTCTGCTTTTGCAGGATTTCTAGTTCTGCTTAGCAGTGCTATCCTCCCCTTCCTGTTCGGTTTTGCTAGCTTGTACGGGATACTTACTCCATTGATCCCTACATTGACCGAAACGATCAACCTAATCAAAGTATTAGCAGCAAATACTGATGCAGGGGTAGACCCTGCTCAATTGGATTCACTTACACCTCTTCTGCAGTATGCAGTAGTTGTCGATCTGTTCTTTGGATTACTTATCTCAACCTTTGCTGGACTGGGAATGGTGTTGGTACTGAAGATTTTCAAGAAGAACTCAGGTATCATGTCCATAGTTGGTTTTGTCATAGGTCTCATCTTCCTATTGATCGGAGCTCTAATCCTACCATACATGTTTGTAGGGATCTCTGGAGCTGGTCAGTTTGGGCTAGGGATGGCAAATGGTTCCTTGGAACTAAGTCAAGGTCTACAGTTGACGCAGAACAATTTCACATCAGAGAATGCCGCCTTGGCCAGTCCATACTTTGATAGGGCTAACGAATGGTTTGAACAATCCAAAAAGATGCTCGAGGAAGTACGGGCTCTAGGAATGTTCTGGATGGTCTCTCTTGCTTTCCCACAATATGCAAATGTAATTGATCAGGGGTCTATAATACTCGAAGCAGGAACGGATGTTGTTCAAGCAATCGGACCCTTTGTGGCTGCTGGTGCATATCTTAATGAGGGATTTAATCTGGCAGGAAGCTCGTTCAATCCATCAACTTCTGCTCTATCCGTCCTCTCTGCTGATGATGATTTCAACAGGGGGATTGAGCTTATTGAGCTTGCATTTGACAATATTACAAAAGCTACAACACATATTCAAGCTGCCTTGACAAAGCTCTCCCAGATCACAGCAGAAGAGATGAAGCAGAGTCTAGTAGAAGCTGGTCTTCAGGGCAATGACCAACAGATCCAGTTGGTCTTTGATGCTGCTGAAATGTTGAATTCTACTATGGACGTGCTCAAAGTCCTGATCAATCCACTCAATGACTCTCCAAAGGCACCTCTCATTCACCTTCTTTACGGGCTGAGGGCACTTGCTAGTGCTGGAGACTTCATAGGTGATCAGAGTAACTTCGCAGGTACTGGATCATTCTTCGACGACATGAAGGGCAACCTCACCATCATCAATGATGCGATGAACACCCCTACGCTCATTACATTTAGAAACAAGGACTCAACGGAGTATGTTGACCAAATTGCAAGTATTCACGCGAATATGGCTGGTGCATTCAATTTCTTTGATGACACTGCAGACATAGCTATTGGATTTGCAGATTTTGGAAAGGCCATAGTCCCAATTCTCCAGTCGATGAACTCCACGATGGCTATCCTCAATCAGGACAATCTTGATCTGCTCTCGATTGATGACAGTACTTTTGATGAGGCAATTACCAATCTTGAAACGATGAGAACAAACTCTGTCGCCCTTGTTGTTACTGCACAAGGCATTCAGGAGGATGTAGATACAATGGCTCAGAAGTCAAAAACTGAAGAATACGGTCTTCTCAAGGATGCTGCAAGTGAGATAGCCACTCAGTTCACATCGTTTGATCTGGTGACCAACTCTCAGAACTTTGTGTATCTGTCAAGCGGCTTCTCTGAGGTCTTTAAGGCGACTAAGCTATTCAAAGCAGCAAACATCACAATGGGATACATCCAGACAGATGTCCAAGAGATCGTCGATGCCCCCGATGATACTGCAAAGGTCACTGCCCTAAATAACAACGCGGCGAGAATAGATGCGAACCTTACAGAGGTTGACAATCTTCTCGGCAACGCCTCAGTCAACATTGTGAATGCACAGAGCAATTTCAGCAAAGCAATCAATGATGGTGGCATGACACAACTCGGGAATATCGACACCGTGCTGGCTTCTATCAATACACACATTAGCAATATTAGGGGCGCTCAAGGTATTCAGAAGATCCAAGCAATTATGGCTGATCCAGTGCAAGCTGTATCTGATGCTGGTGGTGACGTTAATGTGGTCATTGGTAATTTGACCACTGCGTTGGACTACATCATCGTCGAGATGGAGGCAATCACCACCGAGTTGAGCACTCTCAGTATATCTGCTTAGAATTGACCACAATTGTTTTATTTTCTATTTGTTAAACTGTTAAATATCAGTCGGTTAAACCGACAGACGTGAGGAAATACAATGCCAGGATGTCCAGATTGTGGTGCAACGAAGATGAGTAGGCACGACGGGTTCTACGTCTGTGAAAGATGTGGGCTCTCGCTCAAACCTTGGGAATTTCAGCAAGCTCAGAATCGTGCAAGAGAAGAGATTCGTGAACTGATGGGTAACACCCAGTCAGAGACGAAGAAGCAACGAGATCAAAGAAAGTACAAACGATGGATTGAAGGTCAGATCGACGACGACTGAGTCAACGCCATTCGATTTTTGAGAAAGCGCATTAATATAATATGATAATCAATGTAGAACAATGACAGTTATCGCAATGCATCTTCGATGTGACTCAAGGAAAGTCTGCTCCCAATGCAGTATTTATCTCTGGAAACCATCTAAGGAACCCACGTACTATTTCTACTGTCCTTCGTGCAAGCATGATATCCTTTGTGACCGAGGGCTCAAGACGGACTACGAGTACGATGAGTTTGCTCAGGCTAAGCAGGCAATTCGGAGGTGTCTTATCTGTGGAACGGCTGTAGAGGACAAGCAGTGGCCTGCTGAGATCAAAGGAATCAAATTGGACATCGCAGACTAGATTTTCTCGTTAAACTTATTGTCGTAGTCGAACTTGATCTCCCTTACGAGCTGAGTCTCCCACTTGGTAAAGGCCTGCTTGGCCTGTGAAGCAAATCTTGGCCACTCCCTATGGAAGGTGTTGATAAAGTAGTGAATCTTCTGTAGGGTCACTGGATCCTTCGCCATCTCGTCGTCGATCATAATCGTGATATCGCCCTCTTCCCAGTCTGAACGCTGGATTGCAGGAATAGCCTTGGACAGCCCGATCTTGACCCGTTTTAGAGAGAACTTCTCGATATCGTCATTTCTCTCCTTCAGACCTAGGTCTATATGGACGAGGACACTGTTAACCGTTGACTCAAGGATCAGATGTTCCTCGAAACTGGTGGTTACGTCTCCTATCTCACATTCCCTGCAGATCACGCAGGGAAAGTTTATCCCACCTCTCTGCGGACATTCAATCGGCTTTAATTCCTTCCATTCTTCGAGGATGATGAATCGATCGCTCATACATAACATTGGATGTTCTGATTATAATCATTTCCTAGGAAATTCCGTTCTGTTCATTGAGGAGTTTCTCTCTGAAGTCCAAATAGGTGACACGAGGTGATACACTCTGGGTAATCTGTGTCATAAGATTACGCGAGATTAGGAGTTTTCTGTAGTAGTTTGTGAACGGGGATTTCTTCTCGTGGATCTCTCGAATTGCATCCGTGTACCTTGCTTCAATCTCGGTCATGTCCTCTCTCGTATTGATCTTTTCTACCATCTCCTGCTCGATTTCGACGAGTTTCTTGATTATTGCTACTCGTTTGAGGTTCTTCTCGAGTTCTTCGAAGGTCTCACTGAGAGGTTTAAGCATGGTGAGCACTGCTTCCCCGATATCGTACTTGACATCTTTGACCCCAAAACCTGACTTCTTGGGTTTCTTTGGTTTAGACAATCTGAGAACAATCGGTTTGAGCTCGGAATTTTGTTTCTCTTCCCACTTCTTGTCGTGTTTTATGAACTCAGAGAACACTCCGATCCTGAAGATGGCGACCGAAATCTCAAGCTCTGCCCTTGTATACCAGCAGTCTCTATAGATCTCCTGTGTGAGATCCTCAAGAACTTTTAGGCGGAAGAGTTTTGATCTCTCGATGAACCTTTCGAGCTTCTTCTTCCCCGAATCTCTAGTAATCTCCTTCTTGTCCCTCGCCTCCTGCTCTTCCCACTCCTTCCGCATTCTTCCTGGCAACCTCTCCAAGTACTTGTGGTAGTTCATCGTGATCTTCTTGACCTCCTTCCGGATATTATCGATTCGGGTCATCTCGAACTTGGTTGTGAAGAAATCACGGAGGAACATGGATTCTGCCATTCAGTTCTCTCCTATTTTCAGGATATTTGAAACACTCGATACCTTCTCAATCGAGGATCTTGCTCATGTAGTATCCATCGAGCTGGTACCCAAATTTGGTGTAGTACTCACGAACCCCCACTCCAGAGATTACCGAGAGTTTCCTGTAGCCTTTGTCCCTTGCCATCTCCTCTGCTTTTGCGAGAAGTAACTTCCCATAACCTCTGTGCTGGAAACTTCCAAGATCCCTCTCCCCGATACTGAGTGCAGAGCCGTAGACGTGCAGCTCCCGGACGATTGCCGCATCCTTCAACTCGGGGATAAAGACATCAGAACTTGGATACCTGAGTCTTAGGAATCCTATGAGGATGTCCTGACTGTCCTCGTAGGAGAGGAAATGCTCCTCGCCATCACCAGCCATATAGTCGCGGTCTACAAGCTTGAACTCCTCCGGATTCGGGGTGTAGTCCTCCCGCTTGTACAGGTTCTGACCGATTTCCCTGCACCTGATACACCTGCACGCTTCCTGCACTAGTTTCATCTTCTTCTGTATGCGGTGTCTCATGTCACCCCACTTAGGGCCATCAACAACGAGAGGGATGGGGAGGTCTCGGAGCGCCCGTTTGATCCTGACCCACGGAGGTGTGATCTTCTTTGCCTCGAGGATTATCTCAAAGGTCTGCTCATTTGTCAGCGGTGTGTACTCTCCGTTGAGCGTCATCTCTGCTAGGGGTGTGTTCTCCATCACCTGTGTGGGGTAGATCTTGATCTCATCGGGATTGTATCTCGGGTCGTAGTACAGGGTTCTGAAGTCTTCTATATCGATCTCAGGGGTTGTTCCCGGCAGTCCTGGCATCATGTGTGCAGTGATTTTCAACCCGGCATCCCTGAGTACCTTGAACGCTTCCTCAGTATCCTTGAGAGTATGTCCTCGGTTGACAACTTCAAGTACCTCGTCATGAAGTGTCTGTACTCCTAGCTCAACCCTTGTCACCCCGTAGTCAAGCATTCTGATAACATCACGTTTTCTGCACCAGTCTGGTTTGGTCTCGAATGTCAGTCCAACACACCTGTACTTCGCGGTTTGATTCAGGAGCTTGGCCTCCATGATGGTCTCCGACCTCTGCCCGTTGAGAGCGTGGTATACCCCGAGCATGAACTCGTCTTGGTACTCTGTCGGTGTGGAGTTGAACGTACCTCCCATCACGATAATGTCGAGCTTCTCTGCGTTATGACCCGTCTTCTCCAGCTGCTCGATTCGAGCGTTGATCTGCAGGTACGGATCGAATCCATTCTGTATCGCCCTCATCGATGCTGGTTCTCTTCCTGTATAGGACATTGGTGTTCCCCATGTTGGACCTCCTGGACAGAATATGCACGCTCCGTGTCTACAAGCAAATGGCGCGGTCATCACTGAGATGACGTTCACCCCCGAGATGCTTCTCACGTTCCTGACCATGAGATATTTGATGACCTGATCCCTTCGATCTCCAGAGGCATCAAGGATCTCAGAATTTCGCGGAAACCGCGAAAGTTTGTACTTGGTTATGGCATCCCGTTTGATCTTCTCTAAACTTGTCTTATCTGGTTTCTCCTCAATTATGCGAGAGATAATCTCCTCGAACGCGAGGGATTCCTCACGGGATGGCATGTACTTACCTTCTACCGTTACCCTGACCGATGGGTTTACCTTTGACAGTTCTCTTGAAGTAGTTCAGTTTATTCCTTACTCGTGGGATAGGACTCTTCCTGTTGGGGTACTTCTTTGGTACCTTAGGAGTGTTCTTCCTCACGATTCCTGCGTTTTGGAGTTTACCGTGTGTCATCTTAATTTCTCCTGAATTCTAAACTTACCTGAAATTCATAGATTTTAAACGCTCAGATAAAAACACAATTTTGGCCTGTTTGACCCTTGTCAATCAGTGTAACTCATAAATAACTCAATAATAATAGTCATCAGTGATAGTCACAAAATCGGTATTTGGTGTCCACTTTCTCGACAATGAGGGTGAGCCCATCTACGATTTACAGGTCGATGACCTCCTGCAGGCTAAGAGTGATATCCTCGACTACATCAAGGAAGAGGAGCACCCGGTGATCACCGACAACAGGGGCATTTTCGACCTGCTCAAGAAGGATACGCGGATCAAGATCGACACATCGAGCAGAATTATCCGCAAGTTCAGGTTGAACAAGCTCGACCACCTCATCTCTATCCACTACAACTCAAGGGAGGCGTACCTTGAAGACCTCAGGAGCAAAGCAATACTCCGAACAAGAGAACAGGTAAAGAGCAAGGCGGAGGGAAGGGATGTCATCATCACACACACGGTCTACGCCATTGAGGATCTATCAAAGTCGCTAAACCAGACGCACAATAGACTGGTCGAGCTGTACAACATCCACTTCCCCGAGCTTGTGCTTGAGGTTAACAACCCCTCGACCTACGCGAAGATCATCCAGAATTTCCCACTGAGGTCGGAGATGACCATTGAGAAACTGGTGTCTATTGGACTCAACGAGAAGAATGCCAAGGAGATCATGGGTCTTGTCAGCGAGTCTCTCGGTGCTGATTTAGAGAAGGAGGATCTTGTCAATGCTCAGCACTTCGCAGAGCTGTACCTCACGGTGAATGAGAAGAAGTTGAACCTAGAG
>JALWRB010000418.1 GCA_027077875.1 Candidatus Heimdallarchaeota archaeon | reverse complement strand
AAACAGAGGTGGTACATTGAAGTTCAGTAGGAACTTCTACACCGGGGATGTCTCACAGTCAGTCCTTCTCTCCGGTGGGATCACTGCCATTACCTCACTGCTCAACGAGCTCTACGACTTCTCACTTGAACCAAGATCAATGCAGTTCGACAATGGATATATCCACTTCCAGACTCATCGAGACTTCTTCGTCATCGCCTTTAGCAAGAACGAGTCCACACAGATCAAGAGGGGCATCCAGAAATTGTCAGAACTGATTGAGAGGAAGTACAGCTCAAACCTACCCACAGTCATGACGGATATCGAGCCACTCATTATCCATCCGGAATTCGAGGAGGCATTCTACTTCCTGAAAATGACGAACGGAGAATGAATAAACTACCTCTAAGTAAAGTCTGACATTCTGACTACCAAGATATGACATTTTCCTGTTGCTCACGAATAAGCACTATGGTTATTACTTCCATTTCTGTCTTGTCCCCCGCCAGCCAAATTACTCCAACTAAGAAAATGGCGATCTTTCTCTCCTTCCTCTATACAACGATTTCTACCTCCGTAAGAGGTCTCGCTGTACTACCATGGATGTGGTAGAGTTCAGGTTAGGGATATTATACCTTCACTAATTTCCAAGGGTAAATTCAAAAAGCAATTCCCATGAAAATGGAACCGACGTATCTACTGCTCTGAGATTCATTGTGATTTGGTAACAATAATCCTCTAAATGTTTATCAAGCATTATTCTGTCCTTAATTCATTCAGAGAAAAGAAGCCTATTTCAAGAATATTTTTACAAGCTATCTCGCAGCATATGGAGTCAAGGTTCACGCAGAAACCGAAGTCCCGTCTGCCAATATGAGAATTGACTTCCTAATCTCAGGCTTTACTGACAATGATTTAATTTTGCATTCTCCGTTCAAATACTTCACCCCGGAGGTAGTAGGAGAATTTAAGAGCGAGACAGACTTCTTCGGATCAGGTGATTTTTATGCAACGATTGCAAAACTCCATTACTACCTCGCTGCAAGTCATGGATACATGGGAAGTAAGACCACGGGAGTGAAAATTGATCCAATGGAGTTGTCTGCTGTTTTCATTATTTCGGGGAACAGGTCAATTCCAAATCTGATAGAGAAGAAGTACAGTCCTGAGATTTTGGAAAGAGGAGTGTACAGGATTAGCACCACCACTTTTCACTCAGTCCTAATTATCCTGAGCAAGGAGATTGAATTACCAACCCATAATTACTTTCTTGGCCTATTTGTGGCTTCGAGAATAGATGAATTCCTAAAGATCGCAGTATCGATGAGCGATAACTTTATGTTGACTATAGCACATATGTTATTCAAAGAAGTAGTAGGAAAGGACAAGAAGGCAATGGAAGTACTAAATAGAAAAGGGTTCACCATAAAAGAATCCGTAGAGGCACTGGGTATCTCAAGGGTAGTCAATGAAGTGGGTATAGAGAGTGTCATCGATGCAGTTGGCATAGAGAGTGTCATCGATGCAGTTGGCATAGAGAGTGTCATCGATGCAGTTGGTATAGAGAGTGTCATCGACGCAATCGATATAGAGGAGGTCATCGATAAGGTCGGTCTGGACAATGTGCTAGAAGAAGTCGAACCAGAGGATCTTGTCAAAGCACTTTCCAATGAGAAGAAAGAGAAACTACGGAAGCTCTTGAAGTGAAGAAAAAACAATGCCCAGATGAACTTCTTATGTGAACCACGTAGCTGCAGATACTTCCCTTGAGATCATCAATCGTCCATGGAGAGTGTAACCAAAGGTGCATCATATCTCTCCCAAAGGTATAATATACTCGACTAATACAATCACATGTGGAACAATTCCCTACACTAGTCCTCCTTGTTGGTGAGAACAACCTCCCTAACATCTTAGCGGTTCTGACGTTCCTTGATAATGAGGGTGCGATCTACTTCGTACACAGCAAGGAAACAAGCAAGCACGCGGACATCCTCCCGGAGATCATTGAAGACCTCCGTCCGGGGATTGTGGGGCAGTACCACTCTATTGAGATTGACCTCAACCAACTGGAAAACTCCTCCAGCGTTCTTTCAAAGGGGTTAGGACAAGTGACTGGAAAGGTCTGTTTCAGCTACACTGGTGGGACCAAATCTATGGTGGTGTAC
This sequence comes from Candidatus Heimdallarchaeota archaeon, assembly GCA_027077875.1. Taxonomy (GTDB): domain Archaea; phylum Asgardarchaeota; class Heimdallarchaeia; order Heimdallarchaeales; family Kariarchaeaceae; genus S139-21. Next base: position 1,060 of record JALWRB010000418.1, on the reverse strand, counting down.
ACACTTCTGGAGCTACAGAGACCGAATATCGATATGACACTTATCTACCTCTACGCGGGTACAAACACCTTCATTATTGATTATAACCAAGAAGTTAGGAGGTACAGACCAAGTATCTATTTTGATCTAAGGACACTTCTGAAACTGCACTTCCTATCGGAGTGTCCCTACTCTTTCTCCACAGAGCTGTTTCTTCCCCACACTGCTCAAAAGATACTTGAGCTTCATTTAAGGGAAAAAAACCCATACTTCAATTTCAAACAAAGGTATCTCAGAGATCTGAAAAAAGGTAAGTGTGATCCTGCATCTTTTGAACTTCCTCTTGATCGGACAAAAGTAGGTTCCGAACTCAAGGGACATCTGATCAGGGACCTTGGTGTGGGAACTCTCAGAGATACACTTCCATTTAGTCAAATCTCAAGCATTAAGGAGAGAGACTTCGAGTTCATCTCAAGATGGTTCGATGGTAGCTGGTTGGAAGAGGTTGTGTTCATGATCCTCCAGAAGAACAAGAGAGACCTGAACATCAAAGAGCTGGGCTATAACCTCACCGTCAATCCACCCAACAAGGTAAGGTTTGAGCTGGATGTGTTCTGCATCGTGGATTCAATGTTCTTCGGGATCTCATGTACATCCAATACAGGTCATCGAAAGCTGAATAAGGACAAACTCTTTGAGGTGGCAAAACGCACGTCCCAGATAGCAGGAGCAGAGGCCAGGTTCGCACTTATCACCCTGTTCTCGGACCCCATGTCCATTCGAGAGGAATTGAGTGCAGGACACTCGATATTTCGGAAGAAGTTCCTCGTCCTTGGAATGAAAGATATTCCACACATGGAGGAGAACTTGGTTAGTTGGATCGGTCAGAATGTGGCGAGTCGAGAAGTTTCCTAATCGTCTTATTCAGATCCTCAAAGGTGAATGGCTTGCTCAAGAAGGCTGTTTTCTGTTCGTAGAGGTACCTGTGGCTATCTTTTGAAAAACCACTACAGACTATGATCGGTAGATCCGGGTTCTTCTCTCTCAGTCTTTTGCACACCTCGTGACCAGTCATTCGAGG
>JALWRB010000417.1 GCA_027077875.1 Candidatus Heimdallarchaeota archaeon | reverse complement strand
TTCCACCTGCCCAGCTCCTCCTCCACCGCTACAATTACAGGAAAGATGGAGACGGTACCTTCCTCACTGTGTGCAGAATGAGTGGAAGTGTGGTCACCCAGAAGGACTTGAGAGATGAATTACAGAGTTTGAAGGAACGTCCTGTTGTGAACCAAGAGACCACATATTCACTGATTGAGACGACAGATGTGCCTGACAAAGAAGAGTGGTTCAGGATGATGGAACAGGCCAAGTTACTCCTGTCTGAAGGTCTGAAGAAGATCGTTATTTCCCGATCGAAAATAATCCGTTATGAGCAAGGAGATCACTTGAGGGTCTTTAGGACTCTTATCTCGGAATACAGTGAGAACTACTGCTTCATGTTCAAGAGGGCGGATGACATCTTCCTCGGTGCAACACCCGAGCTATTAGCAAGAAAGAAGGGGCTCTCATTCTATACCGAGGCACTGGCTGGGAGTGCCCCGAGGGGAAGGAATAACCTAGAAGACGAGGAAAATAAACAGACCTTGTTATCGAGTGAGAAGGAGAGGGAAGAACATGAGATCGTCGTGAAGGAAATTTTAAGATTAGCTCGGGAATTCTGTAATGAAATTCGAGTAGCACCTATAGGAGTAAGGACCTTGGGCTACATTCACCATCTGAACACAGAGATCAGAGGGGAGCTTGTGGTAGGAGGAGAGCTCCTTGACATGGTGAGAACACTGCATCCCACACCTGCGCTCGGGGGACTTCCGAGGGACAGTGCAATAAAGGCGATATCGAAGATAGAGAAGGGAAAGAGGGGGTGGTATGGATCACCAATTGGATGGTTAGACAGCAAGGGTGACGGAGAATTCTATGTAGGGATTCGCTCTGCTCTAATTCGTCCAGAGGAGATCATCGTGACCACGGGTGCGGGAATTGTTGAACAATCTGACCCGGCAGGGGAGTGGGAAGAGACAGAGTTAAAATTTAGTCCAATTATCAAAGTCTTGGAGAAGGATTGAATGAATAAATACAACGCGAATGTTCTGCTCTCTCAGATATTTATCGATGCTCTGATCGAATCTGGATTGGAGGCAATATGCGTAGCTCCTGGCTCGAGATCCACTCCACTTACAATCGCTGCATCTCAACGGAGGAATACAATCGAGGTCTACTCGGTCCTCGATGAGAGGAGTGCAGCATTCTTCGCCATGGGTATGGCTAAAATTTCTCAGAAGCCCGTAGCACTGATCAGTACCTCAGGGAGTGCTCTGGCAAATTTCATGCCTGCAGTGGTGGAAGCGGAGCAGAGTGGGATACCCCTTATCCTGCTGACTGCAGATCGCCCCCACAGGCTCAGGAACAGTGGAGCCAATCAGACGATAGACCAGATAAAATTCTATGGTTCGTTCGTCAAGCGATTTGTGGAGATGCCACCACCAAGGGACAAGACTACCAGCTTTGCACAAGTAAGGGCCGAAGCTGCCCGGGGTTACTCCGTGGCTGAAGAGGGAGGAGTTGTTCACTTTAACTTCCCCTTCGACAAACCTCTGGAGAACTCCGGTGAACTGAAATCAGTAAGCCAATTCAGGGGTGAGTACCCGAGACGGACACCAAAGATAAAGAGAACCTCATTGCAGATTGATGAAGAAACGGTCGAAACCATTGTCTCCAAATTGGGTGATGAGAGAGGGATTATCGTCTTCGGACCTGTCAATGACGTCCGGAACATCGAGCTGGTGGCAGCAGTGAATGTCTTGTCAAGGTACTTGGGATACCCTATCCTCGCAGATCCGCTGAGCAATCTGAGGATCTCCACTCAGGTCGGAGAGAACATAATCTCGGGGTATGAGACATTTTTACAATCGGATAAGGTGATGGACTACCTGAGACCAGATGTCATCCTGCAGTTCGGAAGGACTGTGACCTCGAAGTATCTGCTAAGATTCCTCGAGACCTCGGACTGTTTCCGGATTCAACTAGGGGACAGGTGGTCTGACGAGAGCTTCAGAACAGATCTCTTCGTCGGAGGAGATACCACCGATCTTATCAGTGCCTTGGTGAGAAGGATTGATAGTCCTCAAAAGAGATCTGGAGAGTATCTGAAAAGATACAGGAAAATGGAAAGATACCACCGGGACAAGGTATCTGAATACGTCAACAGTGAGAAGACAGATGCCAGTATCATTGCTAACATAGTGCAGAACCTCCCTAACCGCTCAAATGTATTTGCTTCCAACAGCCTGAGCATCAGAAATATTGACCAGTTCATCCTTCCTTTCGAGAAAGATGTTCACATCTTCGGGAACAGGGGGGCGTCTGGGATAGATGGAAACATTAGCACCGCAGCAGGAATCGCTCTGTTCACGAGGGCCAGGATGAATGTGATATTCATAGGGGATCTCGCCTTCCTGCACGACTTGAATGCGCTATTGACCGTTCACAAATACCAGATTAATTTGAAAATAGTGGTGATGAACAATTCGGGAGGGGGAATCTTCCACAGACTTCCCATATCTGATCACAAGGAGGTATTTCCTCAATTCTTTTTAACCCCACAAAATGTTGATATCGAGGGATTGGCAAGGGGGTTCAACATTCGATACAGACTGGTCAAAGGTAGGGAAAATTTCCAGATACTTATCTCAGAGGAGATCCTCGATCCCTCCCCCGTGGTCATCGAGGTCAGGACCGACTCATCGGTCGACCACCAGACCTTAGAGCAATTTGTCCAAAGATATCTCTCCGAGCTCGACAGGGCTATAGCTTAACGAACCTGAGATACAATAGGATCGCGATTACTCCCAGAGATACGAGAAGGATGAAGACTACCGAGTATCTCGTCTTGTCCGAGGCATAGGGATCTGGGTTCTTGCGGAGATAGCCAAATGGGAGTAGGACGAATACCGTAGTAATAAGAGAGATAGTCCCCTCTATGTAAAAGCCAGCAATGTAAAATCCAACAGACATTATCACACACGAAACGGCAAAGAAGATTGCCGCTGTGTCTGCTGCCTTGGTTATCCCATGTCTTAGAGGTAGGGTCTGATACCCAGCTGCACGGTCACCCTCCACGTCACGGATATCCTTGAGAATCTCGTAGCCGAAAAGGATAAGGGTCAAACTAAGGACGAATAGGTAGTAGATACCAGAAGCGGAGAGAGACAGAGCGAATGGGAGGAAGGTCATGAACAGAGCGGTCACACCACTCACGACGAGGTTCTTCATTGGAGCAATGAGGAG
>JALWRB010000416.1 GCA_027077875.1 Candidatus Heimdallarchaeota archaeon | reverse complement strand
CCAATAAAGAGCGCCATTTTTTCGCGAAACTTGGGGTTAAGACGCGGTAATCGTAGAATTCGAGAAGACGTTTTCTTCTTACTATCTTCATGATTTTGGCGGAATGTTTAATATTGGGTATTTTCAATATACATCTGTATACATCTTCTCCGCAATCATGAAGCCACTTCTGCGGAGAATCGTATGTAAGAAAGGTTTAGGAGAAGACTTATGAAGCTCAAGGAAATCGCTCAGGAAGCAATCAGACTATTGAAAGAGAAGGGTAAGGACGGAATGAACAATGCCGAGCTAGCCAGGATTATAGGTACTCCCAAACGGCGTGTATATGACGTCATTGCGATCCTTAAAGCTGCAGACCTCATACGAACTGAGAGATCTGGAGCAGGGACTCATCTGTACTGGCAAGCTCCGACTGGAACCAAAGATGATTCCTCATCAGAATTCCAAAGTCTTGTAGCGTCGAGGATCAAGGTCTCAACGACAGGTAGTATATACAATGTTGCGAACAGGGGACAGAGCGTAGTTATTGAGCTAGATGATAAGGCTGAGCTGAATATTGAACCTATGATTGACTAATCTAAGACGATATTCCCGTACTACCAAATCCTTGGTTCCCACGTACCGTACTATCTAGTTCTTCCACAAGGACAAAGTTTACTCTTGGGACTGGGCGTACCGCTACCTGGGCTATCCGATCTCCCCTTCTGATCTCGAAATCTTCCGTGCTGAGATTGATCATAATCACTTTCACCTCTCCCCTGTAGTCGCTGTCAACTGTCCCGGGTGAGTTGAGAATTGAGACGCCATTTTTTGCTGCGAGACCAGATCTCGGCCTGACCTGCATCTCATATCCTGGTGGTATCTGAAATGCCAATCCAGTAGGTACTAACCTGATCTCTTTAGGGGGGATGGTCAGATCCGCATTTGATTCAAGGTCGGCACAGGCATCTGTCTCAAATGCAAATTTCGGAATGGAGATAGGTGATGAAGGATCAACCTTCTTGACCAAAACAGTGACATCCATAAGAGAGTGATTCACGCTCCATATTTAGAATTGATTATACCTTCTCCTTACCATTTTTTAGAGATGAGTGATAAAAGAAGGCAAAGATAAACACGATTGCATTGACCACAATGACCATGCTTGCGATTTCGACATTCTTCAATCTCCAAGCTATCATGAACCCCAACACCCCCGAAAACAATGAGATCACAATGCTAGTCAAAATCATCGTTCCAAGGTTGTTGGAGATCAGTCGAGCACTAGCTGGAGGAATAATCATCAGACCAACTACAAGGATAACTCCTGCTGCCCTGAACACAGTGACGACGGTAATGCTGACAATTGACATAAAGATCATTCTGAAAAAAAATGGGTTGTAACCCATGAGTGATGCAAATTCGGGGTCAAATGTTATCAACTTCATCTCCTTTCGGAAGAGGAAGAGGAATCCTGAACTAAGCACGAAGACAGCCAAAGTTTGCCATAACAGAACTGGACCCATATCTGTCCCACTGAATATCCAGCGGTCAAAGGGGATAAGGGCGATGTTCCCAGTAACCACCGATGTCACACTTATTGTAGTTCCCGAAGCAAACAGGGAGACCAACATGATCCCGAGAGCAAAGATAAAGAGATATATCAGACCGAGGGCTGCATCTATATTTACGTGCCTAAGTGTGGAGAGATTCTCAACTGCCCACACAATAAGCAGTCCTGTCAATGCAGCTCCAAGAAGGAGTAAGGGGCTGTCGAGGTCACCTACAATAAGGAATGCGATCATGATCCCAAAGAGGATACTGTGTGAAAGGGCATAGGAGGTCATTGTGTTGCCACGAAGGACAAGGTAATTTCCCGGAATAGCGAGGACAACAGAAATCAGCATCACCGCTAATAAGAGCTCGATAAAAATATTCATTCAACCATCTCCGCACTTCCAGAGTTTTCTACTGTAAAATCCTTTGCAATTTCCACACCCCGTAGAGTCATGGCACATTTCTCGTCTGTGAGCCATTTGCAGTAACCACATCTGGCAAGGTTATTGATGATCTCTTTATTCAGCCTTGGGTATTCCCGGAGTGAGAACTCAAGCCTTGTTAACCCCTCGCTCTTGTCTAAGGCATTAGTGGATTTTAAGAATTCCATCATGACTTTCCTATGGTCAATCTTCCTATGTGTTAAATGAGTATGCACCCAATTGACTAGGGTACCGTGTCTGTAACCAAAGAGGATTGAGATAAAAGCGATTGACGTGGCGAAAACTATGATTGCCGGTCCTGGTGGTATGTCCGTGATATTCGCGCTGATAAGTGTTCCTAGAACCCCTGACATTACTCCAATAGATGCTGAAATCAAGATCATCCTCCTATAACTATTTGTCCACTGCCTTGCCCCCACGGCTGGAGCAATCAACATCCCTGCAATCATAACTACTCCAATGATCTGTATACCCACAACGATTGTGACAGAGATGGCAATGGTGAGGAGGAAGTCGAGCTTGTCCACAGGTAGCCCAATGATCTCTGCGTATGCTCGATCAAACATTATCAGCTTGTACTCCTTCCAAAATGATATTATGACAAAGAGGTCGAACACTGTGACCGCTGCTAGTAAGTACAGATCACGCTTGAGCAGAAAAGCAACATTCCCGAAGATATAGTTGATTAATCCTGCTTGGGCTGCGAGTGGTAAACTTTGAACATATGTGAGAAGCGCAACTCCTACCCCGAAGAAAATTGAGAGGGTGACTCCAATTGCTACATCTTCCTTAAGGACCGTGCGTCTAGAGATCGTCTGTACGAAGATAATCGCAAGAAAACCACTGATCAAAGCACCAATGGCAAAGGTTAGTTGTGATTTCTCGAGGAACAGGAGAAATGCAACTACAACCCCGGGGAGGCTTGAATGTGCGATAGTGTCTCCCATGACACTCTTCTTCTCTAATACGAAGAATACGCTCAGTACTCCAGTCATCAGACCAACGATGGCAGAACCAAGAAGTACTATAGCAAGTGTGTAGCTAATTCCAAAGATCTCCCAGATCATCCGTTAACCTCCATGCCCTGTGTGATTTTATCAACACTATTCACAACATTCAACCCCTAAGATCCATGTGCATCATTCCACCATATGCTTCGGTGAGGTTCTCTGGAGTCATGACCTCGTCCGGTTGGCCTGAAGCGATCAGCTTGGTCTTGAGCAGGAGCACC
>JALWRB010000415.1 GCA_027077875.1 Candidatus Heimdallarchaeota archaeon | reverse complement strand
AGAGAGAGAGATCAGGTTCTGTGAGATTGTCAGAGGAGGAGATGTATGAGATATGCAGACGGAGAGACTCTTCTTACGATGGGAGATTCTTCATGGCGGTCATAACCACGCGTATCTTCTGTCTACCATCCTGTCCAGCTAGAATGCCCCTCCGGAAAAACGTCCACTTCTATGAGAGCAAGCCAGAAGCATTATCTGACGGGTTCAGAGGGTGTAAAAGATGCAAGTCGATGGAATACCCAGTTGCGGTTCCCGTCTGGTTGGCCACGCTGGAAAACTATCTCTCAGATACTATGAACCGGGTAGACTGGGAGTACCTCAGGTTATTGACAGGGATGGAAAGGAGAACACTTGACAGATGGTATCAACGTCGAGAGGGTGTCTCCATTACTCAGAAGAATCGTAGGATACGATTAACGAGAGCAAGGGAGATGATTGCGAATGGAACCGATCTCGGTAGGGTTCCCTACAGGTGTGGTTTCAATTCAGTATCAGGATTCAGGGCAGCGTTCAGATTGGAATTCGGGATAACGCCCGGAAGAACGGAGGTAGTTAGAAATGATTGAGGTACAGGAGTTCCAGACTCCGGTAGGTTCAATGATTGTCGGGACAAACGAGGACAGTTGTGTGCTCTTGGACTTTAAGTTCAGGAAGAACTCGTCCAACCTCTTGGACAGGTTGCAACGGAAGCTAGGTAAGATTGTGAATAGACATAACAACCTTCACGACGAGATCATCTCTCAGTTGAATGGATATTTCGAGGGGGCGAGAAAGGACTTCGACTTCCCCCTGAGGTTCTCAGGAACAGAATTCCAAAACAGGGTATGGGATGAGTTAGTTAAAATCCCGTACGGGCAGACGATATCCTACCTACAGCTTGCAGAAAGGATTGGAGATCCAAAAGCCGTCAGAGCGGTGGCACAAGCCAACGGGAGGAACATTATTGCCATAGTTGTCCCCTGCCATAGGGTAATTGCCACAAATGGAGCATTACAGGGGTACGGTGGGGGTCTGGACGTCAAGCGCAGACTCCTTAGGTTGGAAGATTTAGGAACTAATCAGAGCAAGGACGTTCTTGAACAACTTGAAAAAATGTGAGATAATTTTCATCGCGTTTTTCAATGAGTCTAGAATGTTGAAGCTAACATATTTATATAAACTCAGCCGATTTAATTTAGAGATGAGTCCGTATCAGATCAATCCAATTAATTCAGTCACGTTGATCAACCCGATATCTGACAGGTGGATTAACTCACAACAGATCAAGACTCTCTACGAGGAAGATCAGTTGACCCAAGAGGAGTACATCCTACTAGACTATCTCGGTGCTATCGACGAAATGAAAGACGGAGAATTCACGATCTCGTTCCAAGGACTCAAGCGAAAGATCGATCTACACCAAGCCCGGTTGACCAAAGCATTGAAACGCTTATCCGAGAAGGACCTCATCACCAAGACGAACAACGGATATTCACTGACGAGCTCTGGAGGGATGCTTGCCCACGAACTTATGAAGAAGTTTGGAAGGCAGAGCACACTTGAAAGCGAGATCCACTCCTACATCGCCAGAGGGAATATCAAGGGCTTTCCAATGACCACATCCGATCGAGAGAAGGTGGCAAATGCCATCTCAGGTAAGTGGTTTGGGGAGTTCAGATTTATCGCTAAGTCAGACACGGAGGATGGGGTGTTCGAGATTGAGTGGATTTCAACCAACGGATCGGTCGGTGCCAAGTTAATAATTGGGCCGGAGAATGATCTAACTGTCATCATCTCTTCAGCTAAGATCATCAACAGTGAGATTGACTTACAACTGATGATGGAAAGGATCAGCGTGATCATTGAGAATGTTTTGGACTCCTCAATTCAATTCGAGAAAAGAGAGACCTATATCAACAGATCAAGAGTGGTGGAAGACGAGACACCATCAGTATTTGCGTCATGACCATGTACGATCACATCACAGTCATCTTCCCCTACCATCCGACAAATGGAAACGCTATATCCGCCCTCATTGCGTCAATCGAGACTGACGTTGATCTTCAGAACGTGGAGATCGTCGTCCCCAAATTAAGCAGTGAACCGCAGGAGGTAGTCAGCAGGATACCCCCTGAGAACATCATTGTTCTTGCCGTGAGCCTGTTCTCAGTACAGTTCAGCAAATATGAGAGACTGGTACGGAGGTACAGGGAGGTGGCTCGGGACAGGCAACTACTCGTGGTGGCCGGCGGTCCCCATCCCACAGGTGATCCGTTCTCGACCCTGAACTCGATCTCAGACATCGTCTGCATAGGTGAAGGAGAGCTCACGATCAGAGACATTGTAAAGAACGCAAGGAATGGGAGGATCAAGGAGGTCCACGGGATCGCCTACCTGAACGAGAAGGGGTTGGTCGAGCGTACACCCCGACAGCCACAGATTGATCTCGACGATTTTCCCCCATTCTCCGTGAAGCATAAACTCATCCGTCCGATTGAGATCACAAGAGGATGCGCATGGAAGTGCAGATTCTGCCAGATACGGAATAGGGGACTACCCGTCCGTCATCGATCTCCCGAGATTGTTGCAGAGTATGTCAAAATTACAACCGAGCACTTTAAGGACAGGAGACCGGACATCAGGTTCATCTCCCCAAATGCGCTATCATACGGTGCTCCTGACGGGAAGACCCTGAATCTAGAAAGGGTGAGAGAACTATTGGAGAAGGTGAGGGAAGTTATCGGTGAGGAAGGCAAGATATACTTCGGGTCCTTCCCGAGCGAGGTCCGTCCCGAGACCCTCACTGACGAGTCCGTGGAGCTCCTCAGGAAGTACTCTGACTCGACCTCGATCATCATAGGTGGACAGAGCGGATCCAAAAAGATCCTCGAGTTAAGCGACAGGGGCCATACTCCCGAGGAAACGATCCGAGGAGCTAGACTTCTCCTTAACGCAGGCTTCGAGGTAATGGTAGACATCATCTTCGGCCTCCCAGGAGAGGAGGACGAGGACGTAGAGGAGACCATCGAGCACATGCGGAAGCTAACACAGATGGGGGCGAAGATCCACTCGCACACCTTTCTCCCGCTTGTTGGGACACCGTTTGCCTCAAAGGAACCAGGTGTGATAGCTGATCGATACAAGCAGGAACTCCCGTTGCTCCAAGGGAAGGGAATGTTGAAGGGACAGCACAACAAGCAGGAGAGGGAGGCTAAGGAACTGGCCCAAAGGAGAAAGGA
>JALWRB010000414.1 GCA_027077875.1 Candidatus Heimdallarchaeota archaeon | reverse complement strand
GTGTAAGAGCGACAGGGAGTGCATGGATGTCGACGTGGAGGTGGATTGGGTGGACTATCCTCTCACCCTACAGTGGAAGGGTAATCGACTCATTCGGATTTGAAGTGTCCTTTGTCTACACCGCTATGATCTATGCCTTAGCTACAACGATCTTCATACTCACAGTCATACGTGTGCCGGATTTGGAGTCCAGGTCAAAATCGATAGATTGACGAGTCTGTTATCGGATGCGAAAGATGGACTAAGATCAGATAGAAGCTTTCTGGAATTCCTCAATGATGCTCGGAACATCAATGACCAATCGGTACTTCTGCCTGAAATGCTTGCAGATTGACGTCACATCTGACTTGAGGATCTGTATTGCATCTGGATAAGAAATTAGCCCCTCGCTTGGATCCGCGTGGGTCCATCGCCTACCTTGGAGCACATCGATCATTCGGATTTCTCCATCCTGTATCAGAATATTGGGTGGAGAGAAATCTCCGTGAACGAATAAGTCCTCTGTGAACATCTGGAATAAAGTATCCATAAGCTCGTCGAAGTAGATGATAGGATCTTTGTATTTCCTGAGGTCAGTTGTGCTGAGTGTACCAGCCCGACTTCCATCCGAGTTAAATATCCCTTCCATGAAGATCATGGGACCCTCCCTGTGATAGACCTCCGGGACGTTATATCCTCTCTTCAGAAGGAATCTCAAGTGTCTGCTTTCTATGGCTGCGAGGACACTAGGCTTCCTCCAGTCATTAGAGGAGAGACTGGGAGTAGCAAAGGACTTGGTGCTAGGGCTGAACTTGTAGAATACCTTGATCGCTATCCTTCCAAATGGCTCCATTGAGGTAAGAAAGATCTCTGCCTCCTTGCCCTTCCCTATTGAGTAGTATTCATCGATGATCCCGATCTCTGCGAAGATATTAACGAGGTCTGAAGGGTTATTCACCTCTTTGTTCGTCATCCTCTGGAATTCCTTAGCCGTAGCTTCTTTGAGATGAGACTGGAAGCTTCTGTCAATCCAATCAAGAGGATGGTACACGATCTTGTTCTTCTTGTCACTCCACCTAGCGACAGATCCATAGCCCTTCAAGATGAGGACGGCAAGTATTCGAGCTGCAACAGACGGGTTCGGGTGGTCGGTGACTGGGATACCCGCTTCCCTTGCAAGTTCGGTTATCCCCCTGAATGTTCCGGATACTGTACGGCAGACCTCTACGAGGTGTGTACCCTTGGGAAGTATCCCAAAAATCTTCCGGTATTCACTGAGGTTGTCTATCCCGACAATGTCGGGTTTTAGACTCGACACGAGATGAGCTAGCAGGTTACGGCTCACATCCCGGTGTATTTGCTTACCGTCGTATTTCATGTTGTGGAGGTAGACGGCGTACCTCCGTTGACCTCCTGCCTCGAGGTCGATTGTCATTATCTGCTTCATTTTGTAATATTATTGATTATGGTATTCGGATTACAAACTCAATACCGCGGTGATTGAGTCAAAATTCTTGGAATGGTTTATCGCTGTTACATTCATAGACACATCACCTCACTAATTTGAATCACTGATAATTTTGTCATACTTAAAGCTATCGAGTTTTTCCAAAGACCTCGTTGAGTGCGGAGTCAATATCTGGATAGCGAAACGTGTACCCCACTTCCTGTATCCTTGAACTAACTCTCTGACCTCTCAGGGCAATCGAACCCATCTCGCCCATGAGGAGCTTGAGGACGAAGCCAGGTGTAGGGAAGAACGAGGGACGATGAAGTACCCGTCCAAGTGCTTTTGAGAATTCAAAATTCGTCAGTATACCTGGAGCTACGAGATTGAAGATCCCAGATACTGGATTCTCTATAGCGAAAACAATGAAATTGATCACGTCATCGAGGTGTATCCATGGAACCATCTGTTTACCAGATCCAACCTTACCACCCACGAAGAGCTTGAATGGCAGGCTCAGCATCCCAATTGCACCACCACCCCTGCCCAGAACCATGCCTATACGGAGGATAACGGTTCGTGATAGAGTATTATTTTGAGCTCGTCTTTCCCATTCTGTACAGACAGAAGCCAAGAATGAATCACCAGATTCGGCATCCTCGTTAAGGATTTCCTCGGTGTCCTCCGGATAGATTCCGACGGCTGAGGCCTGGATCACTGGGACGGGGGTCTTCTCCACACACTCAAAGACGGCATTGGATGCTTCAACCCGGCTCTGGACTATTCTCTGCTTCTTCTTCTTCGTCCACCTCAATCCGAAGATTGACTCACCTGCTAAGTTGACGATGATAGAGTCCTCTGTCACCTCATCGCACCATCCAGATGGGCTTACCCCATCCCACCTCACGTACTTCACTGACGGGACTCTCTTCTTGATCTTGGATGGGGATCTACTGAGACCTACGACCTCGTGACCCCGTTCTACAAGCACCCTGCTAAGATTCCTACCGATGAATCCGGAGACCCCTGTGATCAGTACCTTCACGCAATTAAATCCTGATTGCTGAAATTAGTCTTTTGGTCACTGAGTAAACTTTTAGTGACTCGGATTCTGCGTAGAGTATGGAACCTACACCATTTACCGATGATGAGTACAAGCAGAGGCACAGAGCTCTTGAGAAGGCATTAGGTGATGTTGACATCTCCGTCGTGTTCTCGAGGGCCGATCTCTACTATTACTCCAGCCTTGGCATGGACGGTGTACTCACAGTTGATTCCGATGGGATCACCCACTTCATCAGAAGAAATTTGAGATTGGCTCAGGAGGAGAGCAGGCTCCCTGTAAGGCTCATGGAGAGCTACCGGATCTTTAAGGAAATTGGTAAGCAAAGTAAGATTTCAAAACTGGGGTTAGAACTGGACCTCGTCCCATTCAAGACCGTAGAATACATCAGGAAAGCTCTCGGCAATCCTGAGCTTGTTGATATCAGCAGTAAACTCCGGAGCATCAGAGCAGTGAAATCGCCAGAGGAGGTAAGACAGATCAAGCTCTCATGCGAGCAGACTGACAGATCATTTGAGGTAGCGCAAGAGGTTGTAAAACCCGGGGTCAGGGAGATCGATGTCTCTGCTGAGATTGAGCGGCAGCTTCGACGTGATGGACATCCGGGCTGGGTACAAGTGAGGATGTTCCACCACAACCTGACCAACCTTGCCTTTGTCATGACTGGAGAATCCGTTGCTACCCTCAACTCTAAATTTGGTCCTTACTCGGGACAGGGGGTCACGAGGATGCATGCGAATGGCTCCTCATTTAGGAAGATTAAGAAAGGGGATCCAGTCGTCATAGACACGACAGGTGTTGTCTCTGGCTATATTTCAGATGTCACCCGAACCTTCTTTGTTGGAAAGGTTGACAAGAGGATCGAGGATGCTCACGACGTGGCGATCAAGGTTCAGGAGCGTACGGAGAGTCTGTTCAGAGCAGGAAATAGGACCAACGAGGTATACGAAGAGCTAATCGCCTACGTGGAAGAATTAGGGTACCTCGACCACTTCATGGGATTACACTCCGACAAGGTGCAGTTCATCGGTCACGGAATCGGTCTTGAACTCGATGAGTTCCCGATAATCACACCTGGATACAAGACCGAACTCGAAGTAGGGAACGTGATTGCCATGGAGCCAAAACTTGTGCTCGACGACCCTCGGACTGGAATCGGTGTAGAAGAGAGCTGGGTGGTGGGAGAGAACAAGGGGGAGAGGTTGTCGAAGTTTCCCCTGATTACTCGAATCTAGCGATTGATTGCACTCATCAAATCGAAGGCAGCGTCCATCTTGGCCGCCAATATAAAGTCGCAGGGGATGAAGTTGCTCCCGTTTCCGATGTTGATTTTCACCAGGCTCTTAGAGAACGAAATCTGAGGGTAGTAACCGACGAGATCAGCGATATTAGCGATTGTGTTAACAAAGGCCAGCGACTGCTTGAAGGCCCCGAAACTGTAGATCTTTCTCAGGAACTTGTCCTCGATCTGCCATCCCTCGATCTTGCTAAGGTAGGTTCTGATGTCGCTCTCATCGAGCATATCCATTGTGGACGAATCGTTACAGTTCCGTAGTGAGAGCATGATGTCGTCTGCCATCTTACATCGATAGGAGTTTGGGTATTTGAAGGTTATCAGAAGGAGGTGAAGGATGCTTCGAAACCTTTTATTACAGCGTATTCCATGAGAAGTTACTAAAAGGTTGTTTATCGTGAGGAATTATCTTCTATCAATCTAAGAAAACAAACCCAACAGATAGCAGAGCAACTGGAGTTGACAAGATGGAAATAGAATACGACCACGTCAAGGTAGAATCTAAATGGCAAAAGCGATGGGCGGAATCCAAGATCTTCGAGTCCGATCGAATTGATGGGATGGAGAAGTTCTTCGGCAACTTTCCCATCCCCTATGTCAACGGTGCTATGCATCTGGGACATGGGTACAGCGCGATGAAATTGGAGGCGGTTATCCGCTATCAGCGTATGCTGGGTAAGAACACTGTGTGGCCATTTGGCTTCCACGCCACAGGAGAACCAATCGCGGGTATGGCCAAAAGAGTCCGAGAGAAGAACGAGAACCAGCTCAGAGTCCTGAAGTTAAGCGGTATCCCCGAGGAGAAATTCGTCGAGTTCGAGGACCCGTACAACATCATCAGGTACTTCATGCAACGTTCCAAGGAGAGCTTCTCATCTCTCGGTTTGGCCATTGACTGGAGAAGGCAGTTCGTGACCACGGAGCTGAGCCCAGTGTTCTCCAAGTTCATCGAGTGGCAGTACAGGATACTCGTTGACATGGGATATGTTGTGAAGGGGTCTCACCCCGTGATCTGGTGTCCTTCCTGCAAGTCACCCACAGGTGATCACGACAGGCTGGAAGGAGAGGGAGTCAGAATTGTTGACTTCCTGCTCTATAAGTTCTACAGCGAGGACCTCGATGCCTACTTCGTTCCGGGTACTCTGCGACCCGAGACCGTCTTCGGAGTGACAAACGTCTTCCTTCACCCAGACGTTACCTATGTGGTTGCCAAAGTCAATGACGATCGACTGGTAATGGCAGAGGAGGCTGTCGTCAAGTTCATGGATCAGAAGTTCAAGGTCAAGGTGGTGGAGAAGCTCGATGCGAAGGACCTCTTCGGGAAGATGGTGGTGAACCCCATGACTGGAAACAAGGTTCCCCTGCTGCCTGGATACTTCATCGATGCGCAGGGAGCCACCGGTGTCGTCATGTCCGTACCTGCTCATGCACCCGTGGACTGGGCCACTTTGATGGACATCAAGACAAATCCCACACAAATGGAGAAATTCGGGGTGTCAAAAGAGCTGATCGAGAGCATCGAACCAATCTCATTGATCACTCTCGAGGGATACTCGGAGTTCCCCGCCAAGGATGCGGTTGAAGAGTTTGGGGTGAAGGATCAGAAGGATGAGAAGCTGAAGGAAGCCACCAAGCTGGTCTACCGGAAGGAGTTCAATCACGGAATCACCAAGGAAATCACCGGAAAGTACGCTGGAAAACTTGTGAGCGAGATCAAGGATCAGCTGAGTGAAGACATCGTCAATGAAGGAAAAGCACTCGTCCTCAAGGAGCCCTCAGGAGTCGTAATATGTAGATGCGGAACAAGGAATCATGTCAAATTCCTTCCCGAGCAGTGGTTCCTGAAATTCAGTGACAAGGAGTGGAAGGCCAAGGTGCACAGATTGGTGGACACGATGAATGTCTATCCAGAGGCTGCTCGGGCGAACTTCAAGAACACTATTGATTGGCTGGAGGACAAGGCATGTGTCCGCCAGAGTGGTCTGGGTACACCGGCCCCGTGGGACCCTAAGTGGATAATTGAAACCCTTGGTGACTCGGTGATTTACATGGCTTTCTACCTCGTAGCGCCATATGTTAACTCTGGCGAGTTTAAGGAGGAATGGGCAGTCGACGAAGTGTTCAGCTATATCTTCCTGAAGAAGGGGAATGCCAAGAAAATCTCTTCAGAGGTGGGTATCCCCTACAATCTGTTACGCAAGATACAGAAGGACATGGACTACTGGTACGGATTTGACCTGAGGTCATCGGGTAAGGATCTGATTCAGAACCACCTGACCTTCATGCTCTTCCATCATTGCGCCATCTTTCCTGAGAAGTACTGGCCGAAAGGAGTCCACGTCAATGGATACGTGAACATCCAGAAGAAGAATGCTGCCAATGAGATCGTGGAGGAGAAGATGAGTAAATCAAAGGGGAACTTCAAGACGCTCGATGACATAGTAGGTACCTTTGGAGCCGATGCCACTCGCTTGGGCTTCCTGATAGCTGGAGAGGGGTTAAATGATGCCTCCTTCGCTGTGGACGAAGTGGACAGTTACTCGAAGTGGATGATCCATCTGTATGAGCTGATCAAAGATGATATCGACGACGACGAAGTCCAGCAAATCGATCGGTGGCTCATCTCAAAGTTACAGGATCAGATTCGGAAGGTTAGGAACCATCTCGACAGAGTCGAGACGAGGAGTGCATTCCAAGTTGCATATCACGAGACCCTGCAACTGCTCAGGTGGTACCAGAACCGTAGAGGTTCCAAGGGTCCCGCATACAGGCAGACCTTGGAGACCATGTTGAAGCTGATCGTACCCTTCATCCCCCACTTCTGTGAAGAGGTATGGGAATCACTTGGTAACACGGGATTCATCTCTAACGAGAGCTATCCTGACTATGATGAAACAAAATTCGACGAGGAAGCAGAACGATCTGAGAAATTCCTCGGAGAATTGGTAGACTCCATCAGGAACCTATACTCCTTTTTGATTGACAAAAAAGGAGAGAGCAAGCCCAGTAAGATCGAGATATTTGTCTCACCCCCTTGGAAGTACCTGATGTACGATGAGGCCAGAAAGGATATCCGTACATTGATGAAGAATGCAATGCAGATCCCCGAGGTTAAGAAAAATGGAAAAGCTGCTGCCAATTACGGTAAGTTCCTGATGAAGCAAGGCGGTCCACCCGACATGGAGTGGTCTCTCGAACTGGAGAATCAGACATTGCACCAGTCCCGAGAGTACCTTGAAAGGACATTCGAGACCAAGGTTGTAGTCCTTCCAGCTGATGAATCCGATCACCCCAAGGCAAAGTCCGCAGTACCACGCCGTCCTGGAGTAAACTTCATCAAGTAGGACTGACAAGAGTAAATCTACCAATCCTGTACAGATTGGCATCTAAATATTCATTGTATTCCGTTTCGGATTTTTCTAAGGAGTCTAATGCTTCAAGTAGATCCCAGACCACTTCTATCCCGATCTCGAATTCCTCATGACCCGGATAGATTCGGTAAGAAGGATAGGCTTCTGCTAGTTCACGAAGGGTCTCCTTATAGAACCCAACGATGGAAGGGTCTGGTAGGTAGACCGCCCCGTAGTGAATTGTGTCCCCAGTGAAGAGCTCACCTTTGGTTGTAGCGATGCAGATTGATCCACCTGTGTGACCGGGGGTGTGGACGATCTCAATCTCAACACCACCTAGGTCGTAGACTTCACCCCCTATCAGCGGAAAAACCTCATCGCAAACAGGCATCTTGTAGCCAAGGACTTCGAACTCCTTCGAGTATTCAGTACCCGCATCCTCAAGAAAACTAAGGTCAAGTGGGAACGCAATGCCCTTGTAGTCGAGCTTGTGAATATGAACGTTCCTGAATTCGTGGTTGCCTGCTACATGATCAAAGTGATTGTGGGTGTTGAAGACAAGAAGTTCACGATCTTCAATCAGGTCCATTATCTTCCTTCGAAGTCCACTCATTCCATGTCCGGTGTCGATTAGCGCGGCAGTGTGGGTACCGAGGACTAGGTAGAGGTTCACATATTTGGTGAGAAACCTTGGTTCCAGCAGATCTAATCGCTCTCTGAGGATGTACAGATGATCGTTTAACTGATGGAGTTCTATGTCCACATTTCTAGGTACAACAAGTGGGTTAAGGCTTTTCCTCTTCTTTCAACCTGAGATAGAAAGACCCCGAGCTTTGGTTCATTAGTTTGTCGTGATGTCTTCTGCCCCGATCCTCTCCCGGGGTCAGTCTCTTTAGCACATATGAACTGAGGACGTATACCACGAGAGTGAAACTGATCAAGAACACATAGTAGAAAATTAGGTTGTCAAGGAGTGGTACGAACTGGAGAAGGATGATTCCCATGGAGAAGGCAATAGGAACCGCTATGAATACAATAATGAGGTTCTTACTGGAGAAAAGTCTTGACATGTAATCGTCCATATCAACGGACACAAATAAACTATTCTCCACTAAAATCCCGTGGAAGTAGAGATAATTCCTTGAGTCTACAAAGAATATAAGTACTGCCCTGAGGAATTAGCGATAGAGATATGTCTGCTGTGAGTGAAATAATCAGCCAATTGGAAATGAGCATACCGATGCTCGAAGCTGCTATACCCCAAATAGTCAACAGGAGAGAAAACGAGACCGCCCTGCAAAGACTTGTCCAAGTTGGTGACATCTTCCAGGACGCCAAGTTCGCAGCTGTGGATACGGATATTCCAGAGATCGGTGCACTGCTCAAGATCCTCGCAAATGGAAAATCACCAGCCCTTAGCACCTCAGCCTTTCAGATATTTGTGCTGGAGATCCTCGAAGAACTCGTCAAGGTATACCAACAGATGAGCTCCGGGAACAACCCCAATGGGAATTTCTCCGCTATAAAGACTGCAGGGGATTTCATGTTGAGGTATGCCGATAGGCTGATGGTCAGATACAAAATCAGAGTAGAATTTGAGCCAGAGTATGAAGGGAAGTACCTGCGGGCATTCCAAGTGCTGAAGGAATTGCAAGATACAGCGAGGTTCCTCGTCGTCACACCTGATATATCAGTCGATCCTCAAGCAGATCTCAACTCTGGTCTTGAGATCGAGATCCTGTCTCAGGAGACTCCGAAGACTCTCCACGAACTTGTGAGTGGAGTCCTTGAGGTCAAGGCAGTACAGGTGTTTTCAGAGCAGAAATCAATGGTAGTCTACCACCTAGACCCACCAGAGGTCGAGGGATCATTCGACCAGAGGTACCAAGCCTACCTGAGCTGAGGGCATGATCAAGGATCTAGTCGCAGATGCCAACTTTGAACATCTCAAAGTTCGGGTGCTTTCAAAGAATGGGCCAAGAATGGTAGGTAAGAACAGAAAGAGTTTTGTGACCGACCTGCTGATAATTGACATAAACGGCGATACCTGCACTATGACTGTTTGGGGGAAGAAGGAGGCTGATGAGTACAGAGTAGGAAAGATCATCGAGATCTTTGACGGCTGGTGCAAGATGTACAACGATGTGAAACAGGTATCACTCGGTCGATCAGGGTCTGTTGTTCACCTTGAGAAGGACGACCCCAATATCCCGAAATCAATCAATCGAGATGAGTAGACAGAAAGTGTAAATACTTGATCGTCGAATCATGACTGATGGACAGCCCACTTGATGAATACACCAAAGAAGGTAAACTCTACAAACTTGATGAGGGCACTGGTAAGATTCAGTGCTATGCGTGTGGCCACCGTTGCAAGATATCAGAAGGGAGGAGGGGGATTTGTAGGGTCAGATATAGAAAAGAGCACAAGCTCTATGTACCCTCTGGGTACTTTGGTGCCGTCCAGTGTGATCCTATTGAGAAGAAACCGTTCTTCCACGCATATCCCGGGTCTCTGGCCATGTCATTCGGGATGCTAGGTTGTGATCTTCACTGTGATTATTGCCAGAACTGGGACATCTCCCAAGTTCTTCGAGACAACCGAGCGTGGAGGAATCCACAACTATTAAGTGCCGAAGACTTCGTGGAACATGCAATACGGTTAGGTGCGAGGAGTGTTGTCTCGACGTACAACGAACCTCTGATCACAGCGGAATGGGCAGTAGAGGTCTTCGAGGTTGCCAGAGCAAAGGGACTGGCCACAGGCTTCGTATCCAATGGTCACGGAACCCCTGAGGTCATTGATTTTCTAAAACCAAACATCGACATGTACAAAGTAGATCTGAAATCCTTTCAAGAGAAGAATTACAGGAAGCTTGGAGGACATCTTGACCCCGTTCTAGAGACAATTAAGGAGATCTATAAACGTGGGATATGGTTGGAGATCGTGACTCTCGTAGTCCCACAGTTCAATGATAATGAGGAGGAGCTCCTGCAGATGGCTGAGTTCATAAAATCTGTCTCTCCGGAAATACCCTGGCATGTTACAGGTTTTCATCCCGACTACAAAATGACTGATAGGGGTGCGACCGATGGGGAGACGTTGGTAGACGCAGCGCAAATTGGACTTGACGCTGGGCTCAAATACGTCTATGCAGGAAATCGCCCGAGGGATGTGGGAGACTATGAAAGTACGTTCTGCCCCAAGTGTGAGCGGTTATTGGTCAAGCGGGTTAGCTTTCAAGTTTTGGAGTATAATCTGAAAGGGAATAAGTGTCCGAAATGCAATTCTGTTATTCCAGGTCTATGGGAGGAACCTCCCGAGAGAAGATTTATGATTTTCTAGTAGCTTAATTGGTAACGATGGTCTCTTCGAGGTCTCTGTATGCTCTGAAGAAGCGGTGAATAACTGTGATGACCGTAAGGATCAGCAGGGTATATACCGTAATTGCGAGAGCGACTTCACCCCACAAGGCTGCAACTAAAGCACCACCGAAGAGGAAGAGCATCCTCTCGGCCCTCTCCATCAGACCGATGCCACTGAGATTGACACCAAGTCCTTCTCCCCTTGCTCTTACATATGAGATCGAGAAAGTAGAACCGAGGAGAAGTATCCCCATGAGCTGATCAAATGTACTCTGGAAACCGAGGATGATACCGGTGATGATTGCAACATCCGCGATCCTGTCAACCACGGAATCTAGGAAAGCACCTTGATCTGATGAGAAACCACCAGCTCTCGCAACTCCTCCATCGAGCATGTCCATGAAGCCAGTAAGAATAAGAGCAATAAAGGCAACCCAGTAGACATGTTGAGCAAATGCCCAACCAGCAAGTATACCAAAAGCCAAACCTAAAATCGTCAGATGATTGGGATCAACCCCAAGTTTCACTAATAGAGTATAGAATGGATTAAAAACCTTTGAAACAGTTGATTTGATTTGACTTAATACCATTTTCTTCACTCCTTATTCTCACGGTTCTTTTTATTTGTTTCCAAAGGAAGGATTCAAAGAGGTAAGATTGTTCTATAAGAAAAACATTTGGAAGAAAATGTTCAACAAATTCCATGATTTTGTTAAAAGTACCATTGTGAACTCAGGTCATTTTTCCTTCAATCAACCAAAATAATCCATTATTATTCAAGCTATAATTTCCCCTATTCACGTCCTAAACGGTCTGTTGGATTTGGGGAAAACGTAATTTATTAAAGAAAATTATATTAAGACTCAACCCTTTCATGGGTCAACAGATGAAGCTAAAATTCTTTTATTCGTTGACAATCGGATTATTATTCATTCTGTCAGTCAGTCAATTGTCAGCGGGGTACAGCCCTGTTGTTGACGACAAGCCAGAGAATCTGATGCCGAATTACTACGACTTCTCACAAGGAAGGGTAGATTCCTTTGTGGTTTTCCCAGAGACCAAAAAGGACTACAATGAGCTTATGAAGCTTGATGGTGTTATCAGAGGATTCCCCACACTTAGAGTCGTTCTGATTGAAACATCAATTCGAAATGCTGAAAACCTAGCAGTTTATGGTCCAGTTTCGTTGACCAGTGAGATCCCTACGCTGTACAGTGAGAACCCAGTACTGATAGGGGGACCGAAAGGGGTTGGACTTGAGTCCCTAGAAGATGCCCCAATAATGGATGTAGATAGACTGTGGGACCTCGGTTACACTGGTCAGGGAGTTAAGGTTGGCATAGTTGACGACGGATACGAGGATCACAACGGTCTCGTTGGCAGATTAGAGAATCTTACATGGTTCGATGAGGGTTCAGAAGGTACAAGAAATCCACAGCATGGAATTTGGGTAGCAGGTACAATTGCTGGAACTGGAGATGTTGATCCTCTAGCTGTGGGGAATGCACCGAATTCCACCTTCTATATGGCGGGTTTTAAGACAATTGAGACTCCCGACGGTACCGGATTTGCAGTTGGACCCAATGCAGTTAACTACTTTGCAGCTTTTGAGTACATGGCGAACCTCAATGACTCCATTGAGGTCGTGAACTTCTCCGGTGGGGGACTGTACTGGTATGGAGTAGATATCATAACCCAGAGACTCGAGGAGTCGAATGTCTTACTAGTTGCTTCAGCTGGAAATTCTGGCCCCGATTCAGGTACTCTTGGATGCCCAGCTTGTGCTATTCCTGCCCTTGCAGTGGGTGCGACACAAAGGAATACTAGAAATGACATCGCATCCTTCTCATCAAGAGGTCCTGGTGCAATTCCCGGAATGAAACCCGATGTAGTCGCCCCTGGTGTCGACGTTTACACGACCGGGAAGGGAGATGCATACGAGCGTGTTTCCGGAACCTCTTTCTCATCACCATTGACAGCTGGAGCGATTGCGACCATGATCTCTGCTCTTAGAGCGAACAACATCTCTTACAACATTGGCTCTTTGAAAGCATCCGTAAT
>JALWRB010000413.1 GCA_027077875.1 Candidatus Heimdallarchaeota archaeon | reverse complement strand
TCCCCTTTCCTTCCTCACACTCACATCTGGGGACTTACCGCTACGATAATCCGACGATTCATAGATGTGGTATTCCCTGACAACCTCCTCCCCCATGAGCCTTAACCTTTATTTTCCTAAAAGAGTTGACCTACCTATTTCGGAACCCAGTCTTTGAGTATCTTCTCCCCTGTTGAGATGTACTCCTTCTTTATACTCCTGATCATTATGAGAAGCTCTGACTGCTGCTTGGGTTCTGGGAGGAGTTCCTCTAGTAACTTCCTACCATTCAGTATTGAACTAAGCCCGGCAGATGAGATATTATATGATTCATCACCATCGGATTTCTGGATTTTGGAAATCAGCAGTCTGTTGTGGTATTCTTCATGAGCAGAGAGCATGTAGAACCCGTCATCTACCTTGAAAGATTCAGGATTGTGCATCGATCTCGTGAACTCGTCAAGAGCATTCTTGTTCGGGTGGAAGACATTCCTGGATATTATGCCCCTGAGGAAGGCTTGGGTCGAGTACTCAACCTCGATGATGTCGAACGGGATGATGGCTATCTTCTCATTCAAGGTAGCGTTGTCGAGGTCGCCACTGAAGATGGAGGGTGCATTGAGAACCTTCTCTGTCAGCTCCACAGGAAGGATGATCACATTAATAACTCTGACATTTGTGATATAGTTCCCCGGGTCTAGACTGAATTCGGTGTACAGTATCCCCGGCCCACTAATTAGCGTGTAACTCTTCCCGAGCTTGTCTGTGACAACCTCTATCGATCTGTTTAGCATGACCACAGTATCTTTCCTAACATCGATAACAGGTCGATTAAGGTAGAACCCCAGCACCTTCTTTCCGATGAGGTTGCTCCATGAGGGTATGACAACCAGAGACTTGAGGTTCTTCTCCTTGATCTCCTTGAGCCTGACATCCTTCAGGGATTTCTTGATTTGTTTAATCTCTTCCTCAAGTTGCTCAACAATCTTCTGCTTGTCCTCCACAAACTGCCTCTTCGGAAGTTCGTGATCGGTCATGAAGGAGAACATCTCCCTGACCTTGAACCTACCGAGTTCAAGCTCATCAAACGTGGCATCTGTCGAGTAATATTCAATGAGAATCTGAAGCATCTCGATAGTTGTTTGTGCCTTCTTATATTCATCAGTGTTCTCGACATCTAAACTCAACTGCAATCACCGCAACTCAACAGACAGTCCTTCTCAAACTCATATAAAACTGTTGTAACAACTGAAGTGCAAAGTGAAGAAAAAATACTCGGATTCTGGTTTCCTAAACTAACCATCCAAAGGCGTATCTTCAAATACTTCCACAATAGTAAATTATACATGGGAGACCAGAAAAGAGAGCACAAAAAGCAAAAAAGGAGCTTGAGGGACAGGTTCAAGAAAAAACCCCAGACCGACGAATTGGTCAGCGAGACGATCAAGGAGTTGAAGGACATTGTCGGGGGGATGAAGGAAGTCTTTTCCGAGTTCGACAAGGGATACGAGGCTCAGCTCGAAGAAGAGCGTTCGGTGTGGGAGAAGATGCAGGCCAAGTTTCCATCATTTCTTCAGTTCAGCAACTCTCTCAAGACCGAGGAACGCCGGAAGAACAGAATCAAGAGCAACAAGGAGAATCTTGATATGCTACAGGACAGTCTGGCCAAGCTGGAGATGGTTCTTACATCCTCGCAGAACAACATAGAGGCTATGGAGACAGAGTATGTCAAGGCCCTCATGCCCGAGGCGGGATCGGACAAGCAGGCAATAAAGGAGCTGGAAGCCAAGATGGAGCAGATGGAGGGAAATATTGCGGAGGCCATGCAGCACCTGTCCGGTCAAATTCGACTGATCAAGAGTGCCATGGACAACATGGCGGGTCAGTTGGATGAGCAGGGAGTGGTTCTCGAGGGGATAGACGGCAAGATTGATGTACTCGATACCAAGTTAGACAAGGCTCAGGAACTTATCAAGAAAGTCTCGAGGCAGATCACCAACGGTCGGGTTCTCTTTCTCTTCGGCTTCATCACTGTTACTGGTGTGTTCTTGGCCAACATGCTAAGCTAGTCTTCTGACTCCTCTACTTCCTCCTCAATTATCTCTTCTGCCTTCTCGACCTCCTTCAGAACCTGCTCGTGAACAAGACTGACCTTCGTGTCCACTACCCCATTCACCAACCTAATCTGCTCCAGAACGACTCCTCCAAGCTCCTTTACATTGTGTGTACGGAGTAGACTGATGATCTCGTAGTCTGATCCCAGTAAGGTCGACACCGACTTCACCCCCTTGATTTTAGCCACATTCTCTGCTATCTGCCTAATGGTGTTCTCCGCAGACTCTTCTACCGAGATCATGCAGTAGGCTGTGACCTCCATCCCAATCATCTCGGGGTCTACGATAACCGTATAGCTCTGAATGACTCCCCTGTCTATTAACCTCCTTATCCTGTTGTACAGCGTTGAAGACGACTCTCCAAGAATACCTCCGAGCGCTCTTGTCGAGAGCGTGGAGTCCTTCATTAGCTCCCTGAGGATTTTTCTGTCCAGTTCATCAACTGTAGATGCCATGACCTTTCTGAGAACATCGTGTTAATAAACCTATCAAAAAAATAGGGCATTCTTGATCATATGTGCCTGAATCTCGCATGATAATGATCTTTTTTTCCCCTAGTTTTAGAAATCATACCCTAGAAGGGAGTTCCGCTCTTGCACCCATGCGGGAAGCTCTTTCTCATCCTTAGGATAGCGTCCATAGAGCTCATTCACAGCGGCTATGCCCTTCTGGAACTTGACAACCTCTCCGATAAGTCCAATGTGAGGGAACAGTCTCAATGCCTTCTTGATCTTGTCCAATCCAGAGATCTTCAGTTCCTCACCCCGGACGATCCTGTCCATCTCCTCATCGCTGATAAATTTCCTCGTAATAAGACGCTCCAGCCCCTTGCTCCCGATGTTCTCAAGGAATACTCTCATCAGGTAGGCGTTCGCATGCTTAGGACCTATGTGGTCCATAATCCTGAGGTTGTAACCCCAGAGAGCTGCCCTGTCCCGTCGATCCTTCTTAAGAGCGTCGACGATGGCCTCCGCTGCGTACAGTGCGGACTCAAGAGCGGGACCATGTCCCTCAGCGGTCGTGGGATGAACCATGCACGCTGCATCTCCCACTATCACACCTCCGTTGAAGACGTTGCTATCGAAAGGTATCCTGATGGGAATTTGTCCTCCTCCAGACTTGATCACCTCGAAAT
>JALWRB010000412.1:1073-3234 GCA_027077875.1 Candidatus Heimdallarchaeota archaeon | reverse complement strand
CGTACAGGTAGTACAGTGCTGCCCTGACACTGCTGAGGATGGAGTTCCCGTCCTGCGGGGTCATGCTCCAGAAGTAGAGGTTCCGCCCGTTGACGGCGATAGAGGGCTCGACGATGACCGACTGATTGAGGATCCTGCCGTAGTAGCCATGGTCCCTGCCGAAGGAGAAGACCTGGTTGACCGAGGTCTTGTTGGTGATCGCCAGTTGCGGGATGTCATGAATGATCTGGAGAATGTCCTCCTTGCTCATCTCCTTCTTCAGGGTGAAGTGGGCGGACAACGTGTGCATGTACTGTGAGTTGACCTTCAGAGCTGTGCTGAATACGTCAATATCGTGCCCGAGGGTTGTGAACAGTCTGTGCACGTCCTTGGCGTGGTGGGTCCCGAACTTGTCGTACTTGGCCTTTGTGATCTCGGGTGCAGGTACACTCTTGTTCTGGGAGACGTCGCTGGCCCTCCTGATGAAGGTGAGATCCGCGTGGTCGAGGTTGTTCACACCGTTGGCGAAGCCGAAGTGCTTCACCGCGGCAGCAGCGGCATGGGTGTTGCAGGAGGCAATCTGCACGTACTTCTCGTACTTGCCCTTGGTGAAGATCTCCTCGTTGATCCCCGAGGCGTATATCTTGCCGAACTGTGACTCAGAGCCCTGTGCCATGAATCCCTTGATGGAGTCCTCGTACTTGGAGTAGTAGTGCTCCTTGTTGTACATCCCCACACCCTCCTTGGTCGCATCGATGACGACCTCCGCCTGCTTGAGCGCGTCGTCGAGAGTCATGGAGGGCTCGAGGTCCAGCTCCCTGAACTGGGACTCCCTGCCCGCCTCGACAACCATCTGTCCACCCCTGCGGACAAGGCTGGAGAGCATCGGCCGGTCGGTGAGCCTTGCGGTGTGTTTGTAGAAGAGGACCTCGTCAATGCCGAGTTCTTTCTTGATTCCGAGAAGCAGTGAGATCAACGGTTCACCGATTGTACCGGTACCGTTCACGAGTACAGTATTGCTCATTAATTCCGCGAGTGAGAATTCCGAGTTAAAAATAAATTGTTATATGGTCATAAAATTGTCCGCGACGCTATCTCAGATTCTCGAGTTTCAGCGGGAGAGAACGGAGATTCCTCAAACGGATGGTAGCCAGTCTCTGGACGTCGTGGGGGACCTTGCGCTCGCGGTTGACGTGCACAGTCGTCATGCCCAGCCTCCTTGGCTTGAGGATCTCGTGCAGCGAGTTCCCGAGCATGATTGCCTCCGACGGGGCCGTCCGCGTCTGCTTGAGCATGCGCTTGTAGAACTGCAGGGTGTGCTTGGTCGAGGCCACGTCGTCGAAGCCGATGACGGAGTCGAAGAGGTGCTCGATCATGTTGGCCCGGAGGATGCCCTTGATGTGCCCCGAGAAGTTCGAGCTGGCGGCGTGCAGCACGTAGCCCTCCTCGGTCAGCTCGTTCAGGATGTCCCGTACCTCGGGGTAGAGCGCCTCGATCCGGCAGGCGACATTGTACTCAAACGGCCTGTGGCGGAGGTTACCGTCCTCCACGTCCGAGGTGTCAAGACCCGAGTACAGGCACTCCGAGAAGACCTCGTCGTTCTTCCGCAGGAAGTCCAGAAACTTCTCCCCCTCCTTCGGGGTCTTGCTGTCCTTGAGAAAGCTGTAGGCCTTCGTCTCCCATGTGCTGTAAGCGGAGTCGTACCTCTGGGTGGCGGACTCCTCCTGCAGGTCGAAGTCGTCCATCAGGTGACGGATCGTAAGCTGCCTGTACTTCTGGAAGATCAGCTTGGAGTTCACGATGACACCGTGAAGGTCGACGAAGATCACGTGCGGTTTCATTGGCTTCAGCTCTGGGACTATATCTGAATCTAGCGTTTATTCTATAAAACCTTCACTCTCGCGACCCAAAGATTGCCGTACCAATCCGGACATGGGTGCTACCCGCCCGTACCGCGCTCCTCCAGTCCCCACTCATCCCCGCTGAGAGATAGTCCAACGAGAGGTCAGAGACCATCCGGGCGACCCGACCGAACGCCTCAAACTGCTCTCCCTCAGTCCACGTGACCGCACCGATGGTCATCAAGCCCCGGACGTCCAGCCCGATATCCCTGCCGTGCCGGACTAGATCACCCACCTCCTCCGGGGGCACGCCCGACTTGCTGAGTTCCTCGCTGATGTTC
>JALWRB010000412.1:0-1063 GCA_027077875.1 Candidatus Heimdallarchaeota archaeon | reverse complement strand
CATCACGGGAGAGCTGTACCCCACCCGCTTCAGGCGGTCGAGGACACGGGTGCTGTCGACAGCATGAACGACGTCCGCCACCGAGGAGACCGCAGGGACGTTCCTCCTCTGCAGGTGTCCGATGAAGTGCCAACGGACGGGCAGGTCCAGCTGACGGACCTTTCGAACCAGCTCCTGTGCATAGTTCTCCCCGAAGTCCCGGTGACCGCTGTCGTAGGCGGCAGCGATGTACTCAACAGGTCTCGTCTTCGAGACGGCGACCAGCGTGGGATAGGATCTGCCCAGCTCGTCGCAGTAGCTCTCGATCTCGGAGAGCACGGTGCTCAGGCGGTCGGACACACGGGCGACAAGCTCCTCGGAGTGATCAGCCACCACGACCCACCTCCTCCAGACGAGCGAGCGACTCCCCCAGCGTGATCATGCCCTCCAGAACCTGCCGGGCAAGCCCCAATGCCTCGGATCGCAGCGACTGCTCGTAACGCTGCACGACCTCCTGAAGGATCGTCTCGGAGATCTGAACGACCAGCTTCTCCACTCCCCTACCAGAGCTCATCAGGTACTCGTGGTGCCGGTCCAGAGAGCGAAGAAGCTCCTCCTGCCCCGTGCCTTGAAGCGCAGATACCGCGACCACAGGGGGCGTCCACTCCCTCTCCTCCGCCGACAGGTGCAGCAGGTTCGTGATCTGCGACCTAATCTGCTCTGCGCCCGGGAGGTCCGCCTTGTTCACCACGAAGACGTCCGCGATCTCCAGTATGCCCGCCTTGAGCATCTGGATACCGTCACCCAGCCCGGGAACCGAGACCACCACCGTCGTCTGGCAGTACTTCATCACGTCGATCTCGGACTGCCCCGCACCCACCGTCTCCACGAGGACACGGTCAAAACCGAACGCCCGGTACAGATTCAGCACCTCGAAGATCACCGAGTTCAACCCGCCGAGATGACCACGAGTCGCCATGCTCCGGATGTACACCCCCTCGTCCGACGTGCTCTGGAGCATGCGGATACGGTCACCCAGAATAGCACCGTGCGAGAACGGGCTCGAAGGATCGACCGCCACCAC
>JALWRB010000411.1 GCA_027077875.1 Candidatus Heimdallarchaeota archaeon | reverse complement strand
GATCACATCAATGTAGTTTGCCGATGCGGTAATGTATGCTTCCCCAATCTCCAGACCAAAGACCGGTGCAAGATTAGTCATGGTCGTCGCGATCGCCTCCTCAATCATAGCGAGAACAGTGCTCAATACTACGAATTTGAGCCTCCACCCTTCTCCGAACTTGTGCCTCCCCTTCATGGCATATGTTATAATCCCTGCACCAACAATCCAGAGTATCCCAAGCCCCCAGATCATCTTCACAAAACCCATCGAAATCCTGTCCCTCGAGCTGGCAATTGTCAATAGGCTTAGGAAACCTACCCACCAGATGTTTAGGACCATAATAATGGTCTTTTTCACATCACCCTCTCATATTTTAGAATTTTCAATATTCCGATTGTTTGGTTATTGAAAGGTTTGTCCCGATATCCGTCTCTTCTCTGGCAATATGCCCACTGGCTCTTGAAGGGATTTATTAAGCGATGGTGTATCCCCTCAATATGATCAGGATCACGGACTTGGTGACGAATGAGGTTACGGAGGTCAATGACATCGTCGATTACTCTAAGGATATCACCCATCCCATTCACCTCACTGCTGTCCAACCCTCGAAAAATGACATTGTCATCATTCACCTGATAACGGGTATTCCAATTGACGACCTCAACGACGCACTGGACATTGACGAGCAACCAAGGGTTGAGGATGAACTTGACGAGGAACCCTCCTTCATCAAGCTGGTTCTCAGAATCCCTGCGGTAGGGGAGTCAGAGATTCTGGGAATACAGAAGGAAACGACGTACCCAATGATCATCTATCTGATGGAGCAGAAGGTCCTCACGATCCAGCCAGATTTTGCACCCATCAGTTTGCGCAGGAAGAAGAAGAAGGGGAAGAGCGCGGCTTTCGATGAGGCGACACAGGCGACACTGCGAATACTTGAGAATGTGGTGAATTCATACGAGGCTGCAGTCGACGTGATCGATCGAACCCTTGACGTCGTGGAGGCGAACATCTTCCAGACGAGCTTCCGTTACCAGAGCTCAATGAAGAAAGTCTTTCAGCTCGCGAGATCAGGCACTTACCTCGATGCTGCTCTAAACGGGAATCTCAATGCACTCCGCAGAATGGCAAGACTCTCCATCTACCGGGACCAACCCGAGGTTCAAGAGAAATTCGAGGACCTCATCATCGACCTTACCCAGCAGCAGGAACTCCTTGTCATCTACAAGAAGCTCATCGAGAACAGCATCGACGGGTTCGCTTCCATCGTCAGTAACAATCAGAACAACCTTCTAAAACTCCTTGCATCGATCAGCCTGATCCTCACTATCCCCACCACGCTGTCCTCGCTCTACGGGATGAATGTTCTACTCCCTTTTCAAGAGAATCCTTTGGCATTCTGGATAATTATTGGGATATCTGTACTTATGATTGTGCCTACTCTGATCCTTCTTCGGCGATTGACGCTACTGTAACTATCTTCTCGCTTCTGAACTCTCCAAACCTGTGCTTGGCGAGGGTGGTGAACTGCTCTATGAACTTGTCGTCGAGCATTATGCCATCGATTTCGGTATTGTCAAGGAGAACTCCTACGTCCCTGCTGAATTCATTCATACGGATCCTGATAAGCGGGTTAGACTCAATCACGATGAGCACGATCTGGTAGTCCCCGTGCTTCCTCTGGAGGATCGAGTAGGATTGGTGGTTGATCTCCTCGAGTCCTTGTTTCTTGGAGACATTCGAACTGTCAACGACGTCATTTGAGAAGCTGTTTATCGCCGATAGGAACCCTGAAAGTAATACTGAATCTGTCTGTGTGGTGACGAAGCTGAACTCCGCGAGCGGTATTCCGGCATTTGACGAGACAAAGACCACCTGAGGGTTGGTCATACTGAGATACTTCTGCCTCTCTCTATAACGTAGAACAGCTTTGGTGATGACACCGAGAACTGCAAGGAAGAGAAGGGAGAGAAGAATGGTGGTTACCTGTTGATTCAGATCTGAGGTAGGTGGAGAGTATGGCAGAACTCCATTCTCACTAAGAACCGCAGTGATGTTGGCATACTGGAAGTCATTTACTCCCCGGCCCTCATCCAGAGCACCCTGATCCCAGACATTGTAGTTCACATCAATTAGATCGTCCCTCTGCTCAATCATCACCCCAAATGCTTGGTTGTTTGTGATGACATTGTAATTGATCACAACAGTTGTGTTAGATCCTACGAACACACCGCTCATCTGGTTACCACTTATGGTGTTGTTCAGGATTGATCCTTTTGCAGAATTTGTCAAGAGGATGCCGTTCTTCTGGTTGTCACTTACTACGGAGGAAGAGACAGAGAAGGTTGTTGAATCAAGGAGTACGCCTTCTCCTGTATTTCCACTGGCATTGACTGACCTCATCACAAAACTGTCGACATCTGTCACCCTGATACCATCTGACCCCTCTGCGAAACCAGAATTATCCTCGACGTTGGAGTACATGATCTCGAATAGAGTGGATGCGGTGACTGTAGCACCGTATAAACTGTTGGAGTTGATATCTGTACCATTGACATAGACTGTTGAGACATTTACAGTTCTCAGACCTGCGAATCCATTCTGTTTGATAGACACGTCTTGGATAGATAGGGTAGAACCTATTGTATGCAGGACACCCTCATTTCCGTTCCTCTCTATGATAGTTGAGCTGAGGTTCACTCGATTTGTGTTGAATGCCCTGACACCTGCAAATCTATTGGCGGTGATGTTCACCAGATTTGTGGACAGTGCCTCTCCATTTGATGAGTATATCCCCTCCTCAGAATTTCTGTAGATGTCGACATTGGAGAGTACAGTAGATCCATAGTCAACGATCTCGATACCTCTGAGTTTGTTGGAAAATATCTCTACATTGGAGATCACCATATTCACAACAGTATCGACCTCAATACCGTTTTCTACTGATCCCGTTATGACACTGTCAGTCAGGCTGACATTTGCCGGACTGGTCTTGATATTGATCCCGTCATCTCCTGCATTCGTGATATTGATATTTGAGAAGACAAAAGAACCAGTTGTTCCGTCTATCTGAATAGCATCATCGCTGACATCGTAAATCGATATATTGTTTAGGTAGAGATCACTTGTACCCTTAGTGTTTAGATCTGGACCTACACGTATAGCCTCCTGCGCAACCTTGGTCATGATCACATCCGATATGCTCACGTTAGAGTTTTCTGGATCCTCGATCTTGATACCCTCTTGGGAAACTATATTTGTCACGAATACATTGGAGATCTTCGTTTTCTGTCCAGGATTGATAAGTTGAATAGCCTGCCCACCCTCCAAGCCATCCACATAGAAGTCGGTGATGACTGCATCCGAGTCGGAAATATGAAGACCATCTTTCCCGTTATTGAGTACTGTAACTCCAGTAATAATCGCTGGGGAGACGAAGTCATCGAGGTCTATCGCGTCCTTGGAATTTCCCGTGAATACGGTATCTTTGATCAAGAGATTGATAGCACCATCTAGGGCGATCACGTCATCAACAAAATTCGAGAAAGTAGAGCCAGTGATGGTGACTTTAGCCTGTATTCCATTGATTAGAGTAGATACGGCAGTGGTTCCAACACTAATGCTTGAATTCAAGATATTAAGTATCCCTCCCTCATCAAGGAAGATCAGTGAGGTTAGGGATACAGATCCAGTCACGGTCGCGTCGATGATGGTCAGATTGCCCCCCGCTGTCACGATATATGTTTCAGCTATGGATATGGGGCCGGTAATGACCTCTGTTCCATTCACCTCGACCATAGGAATGACTGCTGGACTGTACATCATATCGTGTGCACTACCATTCATTGGGATGACTGAAATTAGGATCAAGACGAATATAATAGAAGTCTTCACTTACCGAATTTTGCATTAATTCTAGATAAACCTATTTTTGCATTCATGGTGATTATTTCTATTCTGTGCTTAGGAGACCATTATTACAATAAAATAATATCATTTCTACCTTCTTTTCCTAACCATAATTACCATTATCAAGGTTATTGGAAAAAGAGCAAGACTGAAGTTCGCATTGTCCACGGAGGTATCGCTAGGGGGTGTTGTGGTGGTCGTTGTGCTAGTGGATGTAGTGGAGCTTGCGAGGAGAAGAGCGACGTCGAGAACTTTCCCGCTCTCGTCCAGAATATAATCAAGGGATACGTCTCCAATAAGCATTGTATTCAAGATGTAGTCAATATCGGTGGTTCCCCAGTAGTTGTAATCTGCGTTGATCTCATTACCCGACCCGATATTCGTGATATTGATCGCTAGAGTACCCTGTGGCGGAATGATGTTGGAGTAGTGAATCTCAGTCGAGTTGACTGCGACAAAGGACATGGTGTCATAGAAACTTGAATCCTCGACATCCACCTTGTACGAACCTTCTATGAGCATGGCACCTAGAGAGTTATTACTTATCACAGCAGATTCCATCCTAATCTCATCTACTGAGTCGGAATCCACACCCAATTCCTCATTGTCTTCGAAAGTCGAGTTAAAAATTGTGACAGTGTTGGAGACATCAACGAGTTTGAGTCCAGCAGCCTTTGATTCCTTGAGGTCAGTACTGATTATGTATACTGGGAGGACAGAGCGTCGAACTCTCAGACCATGAGAGATTGTATTTGTTATCAGGACATTGTCCAGCACTACGCTGACATTGTCATCAGCTTGAATACCCTCGTCACCAGTAGAGGAAATCTTCGAATCGTTCATGGTAAGGTATGTGGACAGTTCTGCTTTCACCCCGTCTCCTGTTAGATTACTGATCTCCAATCCAGTAGCCTTGACCTCAGAGTAGGACACCTGTATTCCATCACCCGAACTGTTCACAATTTTCGATCGCTCGATCATCAGTTTGTATCCATAACTCTCGTTCAATCCGTCCAGTCTGATAACGTCATTCCCGAATCCAGAGAACTCGGTCCCTCTGATCTGAACGATCCCGTAATCCGATCCTCTTATCCCACGGCTTGTGCCATTGTACACGGTTGAGTCCACGATTGTGAGATTCCCCCCCGTCTCAACTTTGATGTTTGAGGCAGTTCCGTTGAAATTGACCTCAGAATTCATAATAACGAGATTTCCTCCAGAAGTAACAACTACCGATGAATTGAGTATAAGGGATTCGGAGTCGAAAACCACGGTCTCATTGACCAGAGATGGGAGTACAATCTCACTCGTGGCTATCTGTCTGTCAGTATCATTCGCAGTGATCCCAGTAGGTCCTATAGCAAAAGCCAAGAGAAGAATTATTGAAATATTCCGTACTGTATTACGCATTATATTACATTGAGGTCTATTGTGCTTAAATGTTCCTATCCACTGACAAAATGCATACTAGAGATATACCAATTCTGATTGTCTCAGTATCTCTTCTTCCAGGGCTCGGCTTCTAATCTTGTCTGATTTCCCTACGACAAAAATAAGATCTGTATAATAAATTCCCTTATCAGAGATGGCGAAATTGCCGACATATGGATCGAGGACAAATCCCTCATTTATGAGAGACCTGAAAATCTCTTTGATATGTTCTATCTTGGTACTTTCTTTTCCATTTTCCTCAGGTCGAGTGTACTCAATATATTCTTGGATTACAAAAGGGATAATCTTCTCATTGATGCTGAAGAATCCAATTGCGTGGATCTGGGGCAAAATAATCCTTGTTTCACCCCTCTCTTCCATCACCTGCATCGTGTAGTAATAGTGGACAATTTCGAAGAAGGACAGTCTGTACGGTTTTATTATCAGATTCTCTGAAGTGAGTGTAAATATACAATGTCTACCACCAGGGCCAATAGAGGACTTTAGATCCTCGGTCAGTCCGTCCCAGTGCTCATCCACCTGTAAATTGTCATAGTCATATTGTGACCCTTCAGAATTGAAGTACGGGAGGAGCTTGCTCACTTCTCTGAGCTTAGAAATAAGGGTATCCTTCCGGTCTTCTTTGATAAAGAATACCTTCATCTCATTGCTCATCCAAAACTATCAAATCGCTGATCCTTATTTTCTCTTTTGCTCCCGTGTCAAATTAATCTTTCATTTCGAAGAATCCTCTTATATCCCCCCACACTCTCGGGGCTATGGGCGCTGTTGTCTTCTTCAAAACCAATGATCTGAAAAATACCACCGAATTCTACACTTCTGTCTTGGGATTCTCGACTTGGCTTTCCCAGAAGGACATAGAGATTCTGAGATATGACAACTTTCTACTGGGGCTGCAACTCAGCGAACAAGTACCCCCTGCACCCCTACTTGGATTGATCCTCCCCGGGCATAATGAGGTAGACGAGATGTATAATAGACTTGAAGAACTGGGTTATGCCGAGGGTGTTCCATCGATTAACCTCACCTATGATATCTACGGGTT
The DNA here is from genome assembly GCA_027077875.1 of Candidatus Heimdallarchaeota archaeon. Taxonomy (GTDB): domain Archaea; phylum Asgardarchaeota; class Heimdallarchaeia; order Heimdallarchaeales; family Kariarchaeaceae; genus S139-21. The sequence continues at coordinate 6,222 of JALWRB010000411.1, read as the reverse complement.
CTTTGCTAAGGACGTGGACGGACGACGGATCGAGATATTCTGCTATGAAATAGATGTTCCGGAGATCTAAAGCTTACGGGCAATCTGCTTGAGGGACTCGCTTATCTCCCGGAGAGGATCTCCTTCAAGATAATGCCTCCTGAATGCCTCGAAGTTGAAGCTGTAACTGTCCTTGTACTGTTTACCCTTCAAATCGGTATAGCCAAATTCTATGGTCAGAGGCTCAATCTCTCGTTCGTTGTCCACAGCCATTTGTACAGGTAACCCGAGGGTCTCGTTCACACTCTGCCCAACAGCCAGTTCGCTCACTTGGAAGAGTGAGAGCGCACTCAAGCTCCCCGCGTGCCCGATGACAGCGAGGTTACTCCCTCCTGCCACTTTGAAATCTAGATTCTTCGCTGCGGAGTTCCCCCGATTCTCCAACCTCAGAGTGAAGAACTTCCCCTCGATGTTTGCCGAGATCACAACTGATGGTCGGGAGTTCTGCTCGATTATCTCGTTGGTCTGTCTAATCATCTTCCAAGAGAAGATGGTGTAGATCACTGTAGAGATCGTCACTATGACAGATAAGATGATAGGGGTCGCTGCAAGAAGACCGGTCCAAAAATCACTGGCCATATCCTAATATCTCGGCTCTGTACATAAATCTTCACCCAAGGAAGTCGTCAAGGTTCATCTGCTTGCTCTCCTCCTTCGGCCACAGTCCGTAGATCCCCAGCATTATCCGGTCTAGACGCATCTCCATGTACTTCGACAGCTGGTACTTCTCAATCAGCTTGAGAGAGGAATCCAGATACTTAGAGACACTAGCTGGGTATATATTCAACCTCAGCTTGTTCCTCGCCTCACACTTCGTGTTCGTGCACTTCCCGCTCAATGGGATTCTCCGGTACTTCGCTTTGCACGTCGGGCAGTACACACCTTGGGCTGCAAACGCCCTCAGGTTACCCATCAGGTCTCGGATGAAGTGCTTGGAGATGACCTGTGACGCCACGAACTTGTCGTCCACCGCTCTGATGATCTTCGCGAGGTGCATCTGCGCATCAAGCTTGTCCACCATTGTCGGGAGTGTCTTGTACTTGGTGACTGTCCCCCCCTTCGAGAAGTCAGAGGTAGCATGGGTGTAGGGGACATGCATGAACTGTCTCTCAGAGTGGAGGAAGTCCTCAATTCGGGAGTTCATACCGTCGAATTTCTTCGGATTCATCATCTTCAAGGTGCCCTCGTAGAACTCGATTGGGTAGTGGTCTCCCGAATCCAGATTGAATGCCTCGTCATCCACCTCAGCGGGATTCAACCTTGTGACCAGTACGAGAGGTGTGTCCATCTTCGACCCTCTGCTACTCGGTAGGTAGTCTTTGGAGAAGTTGAGCAGACCGTCTAGAAGCAGGATGATACCGTCCTCATCCCCGTCACAGTTACCGGTGATTGGAGAATTTAAAAAGGTCAGATTGTGGCTCTCTCCCTGAATCTCGGCACAATACGTTGGAGAGTACTCATTTGTGATTTCGATGCTCTTGATGGGGTCGAGGAAGACGTCTTCTGATATGAATTTAGTCCTTGAGAATTTCCTAGGATTGGAGGTAATAAGCTTCGAGTTCGTGGCTTTTTGAGGATGTCTCAGGGGTAATTTTGCGAGAAGTGAAGAATCGTAGACGATCACATGGTAGAGAACTCCTTTCGATGAAGGAGCAGTCTCTAGTTCTCTATACCGGTCAAGCACCTTTTTTCCGAATCTTTGTCCATTTACGGAGGCAATCTTTGCCTTGTGTCCTATAGTTGAGATAAGTAGACGGTAGTCCGAGGCGAGTTTTTTGTTCGTGGTGTAGATCTGGAGTGCCTTATTCTCCACAACGACCGACCCGTCCCCATCGACGATACCGCTGAGATACTCCAGTTTATTCTCGGCGCTTTGAGAGAACACAATCGAAGGAACTCGCTTGTCCCCTGCAGACGACCCTGCTCCGAGAGCAAATGCAACTAAGTAAGTGATGATCTTGTTCGGATTTACCACATTGTGGTAGTCTTCCACAACGTAGGGGTTACCACAAATCTTCATAGAGAGTTGAATGATCTCGTTTTTAATCTCCGGGTTCGTGTTTCCTATATTTATCTGATAAGTACCATTGTTATTCCTGACGTACCCTTCAGCAGTGAACAGTCCGAGAAATCTGAAGAAGTCACCGTCAAGATCGAGATATGCCTTGGTCAATTTTGAATTCCGTGAAATACCCAACATTGCGTCCAAGGGGATATCTTTCCACGAGATTACATGTTCCCTAACAAGTATCTCCAGATGGGAAAGAGGAATCGATCTGTACCACCTCGTCGAGAACGGGATGCTTCCAGTTCCCCTCATCTCATCTGCCAGATCTCTCCTTTGCAAGAATGTAGTACGCTCTCGAATAATCCCCCGGAGTAGCAACCCACCTTCTCTGAGCCTAACGTCTTCTTTGAATTTATCAAAGTCACCGTTTCTCGGAAGGTTCTTTGAGAATACCTCTAGTATATTCAACGTCGAATCGGGGGTATCGACCAGGTTGATCTTCGACGGTGTAGGGAGTAGATCTCCGATCTTCAGATCTCCCGCATTGACGCGAACAAGCCTCTCCCCATCCCAAACAAGCTGTTGGTGGTTTGGGGTCATCTTGAGTTCTGCACCAGAATTCGTGACGATACGAACCCATTGTGATGTCTCTCCTTTGATCCATGCACCTATGTCTTGAAGGATGACCTTGTTAGAGCTCTCATCTGTTGATATCGCCTTCAGATGACGGTAAGGATTGCAGAAGGCCAGTGTTCCAAATTGATCCGAGAGATGTCCTTCTTCGATTTTGGCAACTTCCTCTACGATTTTTCTGATCTGTGTTCTTTCAATCTCCTTGGTAACGGTATTGAACAATAGTAGCTCCTGATCTCCAGAGACACAGTTCCGTCTCTTGGCGGAATGCCAGAAGGGATGTGCCCAGCATACCCTGGCCTTGTTGAAGCCGATGACCCTCCCTATGACCCCGGAGGAGGTGTGTGGTGCGATCCCGATGACGAGGTGCCCGACAAGATCCTCCATCTTCTCAACGTTGTAAAACGGTTCGAGCCCGTACAGCTTTCTCAGCTCCTCATCGACAAACTTGGAGACGTCGGTAAGGTGCTCCCTCGCGTTGTCATTGAGGATGATGTCCTGAGGTAGGATGGCGAGTAACTGGTCTTCGCTAATGAGTGGGTCACCATACATGTCCTCGGTGTATCCCAGCTCCTTGAGTTTGTCAACCGACACTCCGATTTCACATGGTTTGAAGTGTGTGAGCGGTGCGTCTGTGGCATCGTACCTGATCAATCCGTCTCTGAAGACGTGGAGGTCATACTTAGCCCTCAGAATTGCTTTGCCGAGGTACTCGGGTACCATGTTGTCATTCTTGATCCTCTCAATCAGCTTCACCTTCATGGGGACATCCCCTACCCGCGCTCGGGCCTCTGCCACGAGATCGGTAAACCGGAGTTGCTTGTATGTCCCGTATCTGACGTCGCTACCACAGATATCACAGGGTCCGGTCTCCATCTGTGCGTTGCACGTCCTACTGGAGCACTGCCCGATGTGTTTGGTTTTGACCTTGCAGTCAAGGCAGTAGACATAGAGCGACGGTTGCCCACATTCGGGGCACGTCCTGTCACCGACCTTGAGCCTGATGGCGTCCACCTGCTCGGCCTTCCTGAGGTCGTTCCCAATACCCTTAATATCTCCCACTGGGAAGAGCCCATGCTGGGCTGGCTGTAACCTTCTCGCCTTGGACTTCTCGGGACGTCCCATCCTTGTTCCGACAGTGGTCCCCATCAAGTCCCTCACCTCTACGTCTGCAATTATCTGGATGATGTACAAAGCGTCTGGGTACTGGTCCCACATCTCTGGGAACTCCTTGTCAGGTGGGAGCTGCAGGAGGAGTGAGTCCATATACTTGACCTCAATCGTGTTTGTAGAACTACTGTAGGAGTGGAGGATCAGAGCCTTCTCCAGATATGACTTAACGTCTCCGGTGATCTTGTTTCCCTTCCTCTTCTTCAGGGCCTTCCTGACCTCATCAAGCTCGAGGGGGGTGATGTACTTCCATGCAGCGAGATACTTCGGATGCAGTGGCACCCCTGTGGATTCCGAGATCGCTATTGCCTCCTCCTCACTCGGTGGATGAAGCATTGCGTGCTCCCAGAACCGCTCGTCCCTCGGAATACCCTCAACCGGTTGGATCCTGTCCAGCTCCTGTATCCACCACTCCTCACAGTATCCTGCTGGGACGAGTGTGTAGTTGTTCTGAATGAACTCACCATACCCTATGAGAATGTCGCCCATAAAGAGGATCTCCTTCACCCGAGGGAAGAGTTCCCTCCCCTTCTCGTAGCTCTCGACCTCGACGACGTGTCCATTGTCGAGCTTGACAATTGGGGGTTTGATCGTGTCAATGGGGTCTAGAATACTCCCTTTCCCAGGACGCTCCGCCCTCACGTGCGTTCCTGTGACAAGGTAGTCATCCAGAATCCCATAGACCGCAGGGTGCACTCCGTAGGCAGAGATCCCCGTGTTTCGGGCGTGTCCGTACCTCAGTCTGAATCCTCCGGGGACAGTGGCACCTGAGAGGATAGGCCTACCAGTCAGGGTATCCGATAGAAATGAGAAGTCGGGCTGAGCCTCCTGACGAGGTTCGAAGTGGAGCTTCTCCTCTTCCTCCCCCTCGTAGTCGACCGTCTCTTCCTTGTGCTTCTTGAAGCTGCTGTACTTACCCTTGGCGATGTCATTGAGCCATTCAAAACCTTCCAACCCTAGCTTATCCACCCTCTTCATCAGCTTCTTCGCCCTCCCTACTACACCATCGTTAAGCACAAGACACGCACCGCCCCTTATTCGGTTGGAGCCCATGCTGTCTATGTTCCTGTACCCCGACACCTCCTCCTTCTCCGTTGGATCACCCTGTATCATGATGGGGAGGTTGCGCCACGCCACCCTGATCTCCTCATCGCTTGTTGGGAGCTGGAGGTGCACAATGGCATTGTAGGCCCTGACCTCCTCCAGCATCCTCTCTACTTCGACATCAGTCGCCTTGTAGCGGTCGATCCCTAGGGCCTTCCTGATCTCATTGGCTATGAGGACGGAAACCCCCTGCGCAGTCCCACCTGCAGAACGTATGGGTCCTGCGTAGTAGACAGCGAGGTACTCCGTTCCATCGGGATTGCGCTTGATCTCTACTTTGGATATCCCCTCAAGAGGGGCAGCAGTGATCCCCTCGGTCTGTACAGATAATGCAGTACGCAGTGCCTGCTCCGCAAGTTCCTGCTTCGGGAGGACGACGAATTTCCCCTCGCAGATCTCCCTTGCAATCTGCATGACTACCTGCTCCTTGGGGAGCTTCTCCACCTTCTCTAGCTCTCTCAACCTCTTGGCTACACCCTCGGGACCGACCAGCCCCTCCGTCCTCGATGCCACGTCCTCGGCTCTATAGATCTCCACTACTGGTTTCGGGTCGATCTTAGCCTCCTTAGCAACTGCCGCAAGCTTGTAGAGATCGGATACCTCTTTCTCAAGTCGTTGGTGGTACCAGTAATTCTCCGATAGAATCTCGAATGGAATCTTATTCCCTTGAGTCTCGATGGTCTCTTCTATCTGATTCACATCCTCGGACTCTGACTTATCGAAACTGGGAATTGACACCTATCCGATGCTGTGTTTTCAGCTATTTGATGTTTGTCTTTAACGATTAGCTATGTATTTTTTGTAGGTTTAAGTTGATTAGCACACGTATTCTTTTCTTCCAGTATCGCTTCGATGGTATTCAGATAGGGGATTTTCCAGTAAGCTACTCCATAGATGTATTTCTACAAATTCGAAGTGGATTGCAAGAAGCCAAGTGAAGATATCTCACAACCATTATCCAATATCGGTCGATACAAATTCCTAATTTTACAAAAACTACAGGGGACAACATACTAGATTTATCCACATTTGTATCATGTTCTGGGCACTATTGCAATAAATACGAATGCGAAATCATTCGTATATAATTATATTGTGTCAGAATAACATGCAGTCCACACAGAATTTATATATAATAAGGTGGGGGGGGGTATGAAAAATGGGTTGGCTATTGTGCTAATGTATTTAATCATGACTCCAATGCTTCTTGGAACTGGTAGACAGATCCAAGAGACAGCGGATGTGAAAATATCGAAAAGTGAATCTAA
>JALWRB010000410.1 GCA_027077875.1 Candidatus Heimdallarchaeota archaeon | reverse complement strand
TAATTCTTCGCATTGAGGTTGAGGAGATGAGATACAGAGGGTGCTTTCATTTCCTCAAGAATTTGTAAATAGGTATCAACGATTTGAAAATCATCACTTCGGAGCACGTGGGAGAGTCTCTCTTTGAGGTACTGTAGAGAGACATTGTCCTTAAGCATAACGTAAACCTCGTGTGATGCAAGGATGGTTCTCACAAACTCCCTGTCAAAATTTTGAACCTCGTACTTATGCCTCTCGCATATGTAGTCTAGAACCTCCAATAAGTTTCCGAGGTGTGAGGGGGGGAGAATCTCCAAGGTGTCGACGAAGAACTGGAACCACTCGGTGAGGTGAGGTCCTACGATCTTCTTACTTTTGTAGAACTTGAGCTCAATACCCTCAAAGGTGGATGTTTGAGTGAAAAGTGGATCCTCCGACTCATTGATATCACCTACAATAATAGTCGTTTGGAGCATACTACTGTCAAGAATAAGACGGAGGTCATGGTTCTCGAAATGTGTGATACGTATGGTTATTGCGTCGTCCTGATTCTTCTTCAAACTTGGCATGGGTATGCTGTAGGCATTCATCACTTTGTACTCGGGAATTTTTAGAAGCTCCTGAGACCTGATATTATAGTCAGCGTCTATCGAAAGATTGACTGCCTCAATCTGAGAATCCTTGCATTTGTGTATATCCGAGAAGAGCCGGAGACCATTCGGACTTAGGGATAACAACCGCTCATGCTCTGCCATATCAAGATTCAGAATCCTCTGTTTCGAGCAGTAAGTACAAAAGTACTTTGTCATCCTCACATTATTTTCACTCAACATTTCGATGTAAGTTAATTCTCTTTGTAGCTATATAAGATTTCTCTTCTCTGCTGTAGTTGCTCACAATTCGTTGAGAAAATGCATCATTGTCGGAATAACCTCCCTTAGAGCCACAACTTTATGAGCTAGATTGGACTCAATTACCGACTTGTTCATACCGTACACAGGAGTATCCTCTGGTCGGAGTGCTATAACCCTACCACCTAGCTTTCGCACTATCCTCGATCCCTCACGACCGTCAGACCCCATACCTGACAGGATGATAGATATGACATTTGAAGAGTAGACCCGGACAGCGGAGAATATTGTAACGTCAACAGATGGCCGGACGAAATTCACAGGTGGACCTTTGCTCAGTACAGTAACAATTGAGGAACCGTTTTTCTCCAGCTCGAGATGGAACCCTCCAGGTGCGACATAGACCCTGTTTCCCACTATAGTTTCCCTGTCCTTAGCAAGCCGTATGTCCTTACCCAGAGAGGAGTTCAACCTCTCCGCGAAGAGCTTGGAAAATTGGTAGTTCATGTGCTGTACAACCAGCACAGGGGGAAAACGATCAGGGAGTTGGGAAAGAATCTGCCGGACCAACTGTGGACCACCTGCACTTGACCCAATGACGACCACCGATTTGAGATTGAAACCTTTGGTCGGGACAGTTGTCTTTTCTGGTAATGATTTGTACGTGGTCTCCTCACCACTGAGTGATCTCTGGATATTTGCTCGGAACGCATTGAGATTCAACTTGCACATAACCTTGATCCGGTAGGTGAAAAATGAGTGACGTGAAGAACCAGAGGCCAACTCCTCAAGGCTGAAATTGTCTACGATAGAGTACTCGAGGATCTGTAGGTGCTCGTCATTGACCACTGCACTCTCCTTTGTAAGAACGAGTATTGGGATCACCTTCTCCCTCAGAAGCTGTGGAATAAGGGAGATCCCATCACCCTTGAAGTCGGAGGATATCACAACCAGATCAAAACTGTCAAGAGGAGGGATACCATCCCTCTTCCCGATACTGACAGCTCTGAGTTGAGGATCGTCGCGAAGTATGGATTCTACCAGATCCTTGTCATTGTCTGCTTGTAGTGCGGTAAGTATTCGGTACATTGGGCCCCTCTAAAGATTAGTTATAGTCTTTATCGAGAAGCTTAGTTAAATTGTTTTCCTCCATGTATTGGAGAATGTTGTTAGCCATTTCAGCGAGGTGATCGGTTGACTGATTGAGTTCCTCCATTGCAGAAGTCATCTCCTCTGCAACCGAGGCAACTTCCTCCGACGATGCAGCAGTTTCTTCAGAGAGTGCGGAGATGTCTTCGATCTTATCTCTGATAGTGGAGAAAGTGGACTGCAGAGTCTCCGAGACAATGTGCGAGACTGATATGATGTTCTCCGCTGCAGCCTTAGATTCCTCTGAAAGCTTCCGTACATTGTTGGCAACGACTGTGAAACCCCTACCGTAGTCCCCAGCTCTGGATGCCTCAATTCCTGCATTAAGGGCCAAGATATTCGTCTGCAAAGCAATCTGCGAGACTACCTGAGAGTTGGTCGTAATCTGCTCAATGACTTTGTTGATCGTCTTGTCTAGAAGTGCGATCTTCTCGAAAATCTCTTGAACGTGGTGAGCCTGCTGATTGGCGACCTCTGCCATGTTCTGACTCGATGAAGCCACTTCTTCAGAGGATGCAGAGATGTCTGTCGAGATGGCACTTAGCTGCTTGGTGGACGAGATGATAGCATCGGTAGCGTTGAGGTTGCTGACCAGTGCACCCGTCTCCATTATAACTTGGTTCAGGCTTTTGAACAGTTCACCGAATATAGGGTCACCGAGCTGGTTCTTGTCCTCGATGCGATAATTATAATCTCCTGATGAGAGTGCCTGCACACTGTCTGCTACAACAATGAGTTTGTCTGTGGTGTCGAAAAGAGTGAGGAAGAAAACAGATAGACTGATCACTGCGAGTAGGACGAATCTAACACCCAGTGATATGTCTAAATCATTTACATTCAGTGAGTAGAAGAACATCCCAAGGACCATTGCTAGTACATAGAAATGATTAGCAACCTTCATTCGGTAGTCATAGTACCCGAAGTAAAGGCGTAATCCTATGAGGAAAACCACACCGGGAATGAGTGCATAGAAAAAGACTAGCCATTCATTCTTAGTGCGGTTGAACAGGACATCCACATTAAATAGTAGTGAGATGACCACTGGGGTAAAAGCGTAGAGATATCCTGTCAACTCCAGTATTCTGAGGATATTGAGGTAGGAGGAATTCAGTTTCAATGAAGCAGGGTTAGAGCTCATATGATGTAAAGTTTACGAAGTATAGGTTATAACTTTTTGGGAGAGTATGTGGGATTCTGTCCAGACCTGTGCGAAAAGATTTTCTCATTAGAATACCTCCATCTTCCTCATAAATGCCATAGAGG
>JALWRB010000409.1 GCA_027077875.1 Candidatus Heimdallarchaeota archaeon | reverse complement strand
TCGATGAGATCTATCAAACCCTGAAGAGGAGTACGGACTCAAACAGCTGGGATCAGTATTACGGTTGGGGGACTGTGAGCGTCTACTACGCATATTACTCTGCAAAAAATCTAGGAACACCACCATCAGGTGGAGGAGGTGTCGGATTCAATTGAGACCTCTAGTGATCATATCTTCAATTCTCATCCTGTCCGTGCTCGTCACTCCGGTTTACGGAGACGAATTCACTCAGCGGATCATCAGCAGGGGTACTCTCACGCTTGGGCCGAATGAATCATATGTTGAGAATATCACACTTCCCCAAGACTGGGACTTCAACTATACCACTCTCAGGATTGATGCAAGGATACCTGAGAGAAAAAGTTTTTACTTTGTCATCGAAGACAAGGACGATGCCTATTTTAATGGTAAAGACTTCGTTGACAAAAATGGAACAATATTGTGGAGTTATGGTGAGAGATGTGAGATTAATAGGGAAAATAGAACTAGTTGTGTGGGACTTGCAGACCTTGCTTCCATCAGACTTTATAGTCCAAGCAGACCCAATTCTACATGGTACCCCGGAGACAATCTCTACACGAGCAAGCTTGCCTTCATAAATGACTACGACGAGAACTACACCTTCTCGTACATCATTAGACCCAGTGAATTGGGAGTAGGTGGACCTCTCAGTACCTCAGAGACCTCCCCACTACTCTGGATCTGGGCGGTTGCTCTTCCCGTTATGGTCGCTGTCCGGAAGCACAAGCAGGTAGCTCTATAATCTTTACAATACCCAAGTTAGGAGTATCTCTCCTCAAAATCAAGGGCTCACTAAAACCAGATGGTAAACCACCCACCGCTCCAGTCAACTAAATAATAGATCCTGCGACTGCCCTAAATCCTCTATCCAGATGCTCAGATACTCTTGTTCATTCGCGGCTTAGATCCTCGATCACTGCTGACAACTTGTCCATCGCACTGGGCCATCCCATAGAGGCATTGACGCGATCCTGTCTCGAAGCGAACCCGTAGTGCTGAAATACCATCTCGGTATCTCCCCCTACCTCACTAAGGGTAATGGAGATGGTCGTATCTGGGGACTCCTCTCCATTGGGCATCCGTGATCTCTGTGTGTAGACCAATCGAGATGGAGGATCAATCTCAAGAAACTTACCCGTGAGAACAATCTCAGGTCCATCACCTCTCCTCATCCCAAATTCATATGTCCCACCAACTGCTAATTCTCCCCTGCTGAAACTCACCTCCATACCCGTGGGGCAACTCCATCTCTTGATGTGCTCGTGTTTTGTAAGTGCATCGAAGACCAATTCTCGTGGTGCACTGAATTTCCTTGTGATCACAAGGTGATCATCAGACTCTGTAAGCTTTTCACTCATCTTCTTTATTCTCCTGTACAATAGCTAAATAATCCCCAAGCTTGTCGAATGCCTCAGACCAGAACCTCCTGTAAAAATTGATCCACCCATCGACCTCTCGGAGAGGATCCAGATTTGCCTGAAGAAGATACCTCTTCCCATCACGACGTCTTGAAACAAGTCTCGCATTCTCCAGAACTTTGAGGTGCTTGGATATGGCAGCGTAGGTCAGGTCATAAGGTGCAGCAATCTCCGATACCGAGAGCTCAGTACTCACAAGTCTGTGAAGGATATCCCTCCGCGTCCGATCTGCAAGAGATCTGAAAATCCGATCCATCTCAGTGTCATTGACGATCATTCAACTACATGGTTGAATGTACGGAGGGACTATAAACATCTTCCTAACCATGACCTACAAACTTTCGTCTGGTGCAGATTCCAGAAAGGCAAAGAGGAAGGGCAGACAGTGATCTCAGGTGGTACGCTCGAAAAATCTCCGCTCAATACAGCCCTTGATTCAGCAGTCGATGGGGATGGACTGGAACATAGAATAAATATTATATTCTCACAAAATTATGAAAACTTGAAGGATTTCTCCTTCAGGGCTGATGGCGAAGCTCGGTATCGCGTCACGTTCGCAACGTGCAAGGCCCCGGGTTCAAATCCCGGTCAGTCCATGTTCTGAGGTTTGTAGTTGTAGTTTTCACTACAAAAATGTCTCATCACCATTGTGAAAATACTATGTTAGTATATAGTAATTTATACTACATTCTTTGGTTAATCGCCCTTCGATTATTTTGAACCCGAGGTCTTCTCCAAAGAACGAGACACAATTATTTTTAATCTTTTGTCAGGTCATTAGTGACAGGCATTCAATCTACGAGGGTGTGATTTTTGCTGTTCTGCTCGATGAGTTCCGGAGCATGGGTAGACGGTGTAAATCCGCAGTACCGAAGAAATATTTCTGAATCACCACCGAGCGATCATTCCACATCTCGAATTGATGTGGCCGTAGTCAGAATACTGATTTCTTCTCCTTGGATACAGATGCTCGGATATTCGAATACTTGGATCCAGATACTCGAATGCTCGGATACTCAGAAACAGGGTAATGACAAACTTTTAGTCAAGTGGTATTCTATCCACATTCCAAACAGATCAGAAAGGCGAATCGAAGGTGGAATCCATATTCTTGAGGGCGAATGCCCGTCTGATTGAGACTTCGAGCAGTCTCTGGTCCATCTTTATCTTTCTGTAGTCGAAGTACTTGCAGATCTTCGAGTTGAGGGAGAGCTGCAAAATCTCGTAGAGGTAGAGGAGTGCCAGCACGACTCCCACGACGACGAGGTCTCCTACAATTCCAAGTGTGGATATCATGACGAAGCTCACCGAGAGCACGGAGTCAAGAACCACCAATGCACGACGGTCGATCTGGGTGATGAGCATGAAGAAGTGAAGAACTGCGGAGATCATCGAGAACATTGCCATCGCTATCAGGACTACCATATTGCCAGTTGCCTGCTGTTCTGAGGAGTACTCCAGAACCATTGAGAAGGATACGATGAATACCACCAGAGAGATCATTCCGTAGAACAGGGCTATTCCGGAGTACACGACTGGTGTGAGACTGTCGGATGGACTGTCTACTGCTGGCTCTTCGAATGTCGTATAGATTGATTCTCCGTTCATAGAGCTAATGAGATACGGGCCTATATTAAGTTTTATCGCGTGCAGAGCTACTCCTTGAATGTGTCCGTACAAGTCGAAGGAGCATGCTGTGTACCTCGGACATGTATCTCTCGTCCATGAATATCTTTAGCTCATTGTTCCTGACCAGAAGGAATGCCTCCATGTAGACCACGAATGCCCCTGAGAGTACGAACAGGA